>CAYMRO010000024.1:0-11217 GCA_964392875.1 uncultured Demequinaceae bacterium | reverse complement strand
TCCACTTGTCCATGAGAGTTCTTCTTTCTAAGTCAGTTGTGAATGTAAGAGTTGATGGGTTGCACCAGGCGGGAGGCCTAGTACCACTTCCAGCCGGCACCAGCAACGGTCGCGATGGCGACGAGCGTGGTGGCAGATGCGGTGATGCGAACAACCTTGCTGTTGCTGATGATGGTCCACTTGTCCATGATGGGCTCTCCTTGGTTAGTGACAACGGTTGCGGTCTGAACCGCCAATTCTGGTGACCCCGAATGCTGAGGGAATTAGGGGTCTCGGCATGCTTCCGCTATCTGGGTGTTTCCGATTGCACCGTGCAACCTAGTCCATCATCCCGCCCAAGGGCGCCCAGGGCTAGGGGAACCAGCACAAATGTGCCGTATCGGGCCTAACCGGGCCTCAGAAGGCACCTACTACTGTGGAGGTCATGAGCGCAGCCGGACTCACTCAAGCCCAAGAAAAGATGCACAGCGCGGGAATCAACACTGCCGCGATCGACGTCTTCTCGCATTACTACAAAGAGCTCGAGGCAGGCGCCACCGGTCTCATCCTTGAGGACTCCATTGAGCCCCTTTTGAAGCCCGACGCCCTTGAGGGCTTGGACATCAGCGCCGCCGATGCCCGGGACGCCTTCGCGAAGACCGCCATCATCAAGCTCAACGGCGGGCTGGGCACGTCCATGGGCATGGACCGCGCCAAGTCCCTGCTGCCGGTTAGGGGTGGCAAGACCTTTCTCGATTTGATCGTGGAGCAAGTGCGCCAAGCGCGCGCCGCCACGGGTGCACGCGTGCCGCTCCTTCTCATGAACTCATTCCGCACGCGCGAGGACTCCCTCGCGGCACTTGCCGCCTATCCCGATCTTTCGGTTGCGGGCTTGCCACTGGACTTTCTCCAAAATGCCGAGCCCAAGATCCGAGTAGATGACCTCACCCCCGTGAGCTGGCCCGCCGACCGCACGCTCGAGTGGTGCCCTCCGGGGCACGGCGACATCTATACGGCGATCCTCGCCTCCGGAGTCCTGGAGCAGCTGCTCGACGCGGGCTTCCGCTACGCGTCTGCGTCCAACTCGGACAATCTTGGCGCCGTACCAAGCCCGCGTATCGCTGGCTGGTTTGCAGCGTCGGGCGCCCCGTATGCCGCCGAACTGTGCCCGCGAACGCTCGCCGACAAGAAGGGTGGCCACCTCGCCATCCGCAAGTCCGACGGCCGGCTCATCTTGCGCGACACCGCCCAGACCGCGCCGCATGAGATGGATTTCTTCACCGACGAGTTCCGCCACCCGTTCTTCCACACGAACAACCTGTGGTTTGACCTCGAGAAGCTGCACTCGGCTCTCACGGAGCGCGGCGCGGTGCTGGGGCTGCCGCTCATTCGCAACGTCAAGACGGTGGATCCAACAGATCCCACGTCGCCGGAGGTGTTCCAGATCGAGACCGCGATGGGTGCCGCGATCGAGGTATTTGAGGGCGCCACGGCGATTGTCGTTGGGCGGGATCGCTTCCTTCCCGTCAAGACCACAAACGACCTCTTGACGCTGCGTTCCGACGCCTACGCGCTCGCCGAGGATGGCGCCCTGCGCCTCGCCGTTGAGACTGCGCCCCTCGTGGATCTGGATTCTCGGCACTACAAGACCATGGCTGGCTTTGACGAGCGCTTCCCGTTTGGTGCACCCTCGTTGCGCGGCGCCACGTCGCTCACCGTGCACGGCGATTGGACCTTTGGGTCCGACGTTGTGGTCACGGGTGCCGTGTCCCTCGCTGACGGCGGCGTGCCCGAACTGGTGCCCGACGGCACGGTGCTAGGCGCCTAGCCAAGCCCACTGCCCCCGGGCGCCCGCGCCGCCTTGCCTCTCGCGCAGCAGACCCCTTCTCGCGCAGCAGACCCTCCCCGAATTGGTGCGTGCGGTCAGGAATCTCGAAGTATTCCTGACGGGATCCACCAATTCGGGCGGAGTTGCCCCGCGAGGGCCCTCGCGCACCCGCACGCCCTGCCCCTCCTGCAGCAGACCCCCTGAATTGGTGCGTGCGGTCAGGAATCTCGCGGTTTTCCTGACGGGATCCACCAATTCGGGAGAGGGGGTGCGGCGGCAGGGGTGCGACGGCAGGGGTGCGGCGGCAGGGCTCAGCGACTTGCTCGGGTGCGGAAGCTGCTCGGCGCGCCTGCGCATTTGTGCGCGGCGGAGTGCTTAGCATCGCCTGTAGCAGGCGCGGTCAAGCCGCAACTGCAGGCAAGGCGAAGGCCCCCCGGCATAGGAGTCCGGGGGGCCTTGCCATGACCGAGAGTTCTCGCCCCGGCCGGTTTGACCCGGCGAGACGAATGCCGCGATTGACGATGCGGCTTCACCCGTAAGGGTGACCTCTCGATCGACGCTACGGGCCGTCATGCCCTGTGCCGTCACCCACAGTTCTTGGCGGCAGCTCTTGCGGGCGCCACCTCGACTTGGAACAACGTTGTCCGAAGCGTCCGATCAGTTCATCCACCCCGCCCTCACTTGAAGAGCCTGCCCCCGGTCGGGATCCGGCCGTGGCCCTGTAAGGGGCCGCGGTCGATCCCGCTCGGTTCAGCTGCTGATCCTCCGCCGGACGTAAGCCCGTTGGTCTCACAGCGACCAGTCCGCCATCTGCCTAGACCCCGAGGGGCCACGGCTTCCGGCTTCCCGAAGAAAGACCCGCTAACCGCTTTCCCAAAGGGTCCGCACCAGCCGGCCTTCCCGCGCCGAACCACCCGAGTGCCGAGCTCCCTGGTTGCCCAGTGAACTCTGCCCGCGCCGCAGCACGGTCTCCCGCACCCCGGTGCGACTCCCAATCTCCAGTTGCCCGGATCTTGCGAGCCCCGCGTGGGCTTTTGGTTGCCTTCCTAGGTGACAACCGAGGGATCTTCCCACCATCCGTGCACCCGAAGGTGCCCTTCCAGCGGGACTCAGTCCCAGCGACCCGAAGGCCCCCGGGAACTCCAGAATCCTTCTCCAAATGACCCTAAGGTCCTCCGGTTCCGGTGCCTTCCTCAGCCGCCCTAAGGCTGCTGATTCCGGCTATTCCGTTCCCTCATCGATTGGTGAATGTTCCTTTCGATGTCCTAGGTCTACTCGCCCCCGGATAGGCCCGCAACTCGAAATGACCAGATTTTTTCATCCACCTTTTCCCCACATGGTTCTCCACCGCTGACAGGCTCACGGAGCCGGAAGTTCACATGCCTGTGGAAGAAATTTGTGGATGACACGCCTTGGAAAATGTGCGGGACCAGCCCGTCCCGGCACCCTCTCAGAGCCCGCGATCCTGGTCCTGTTTTGCGGCCTGCGCGAGCATCTCGTTATAGGCGTTGAGGTCCGCGTCATGGTCTCTGAGCGCCTTGCGATCGAGGCGCGCCGCGTCGCGGGCGTCCGACATGCGCCACGCCACCACCACCAATATCGCCAAGATCACCACGGGGAACTCACCCATGCCCCATGCCAACTGGCCGCCATATTGCTGGTCGGTAATAGCGTCGGGCCCCCAGGGGCGGCCCATGAGGCCAAACCACGTGGGTGCGAGCAGCACGTTTGACGAGGTCAGCACCACGCCAAAGAAGGCGTGGGCGGCCATCGTGGCGAAAAGCAGCACGATGCGCAAGGGGAACTGCGGCCGCTTGGGTCCGGGGTCAACCCCAATGAGGGCGTTCACGAACAGGTAGCCAACGATCGCAAAGTGGAACACCATCCACAAGTGCCCCGCGTGGTTGCGCAGCGTGAACTCGAACACGGGCGTGTAGTAAAACGCGATGAGCGCAGCCGCGAAGCCCGTGGCAGCAATCACGGGGTGGGAGATGAACGCCATGAAGCGCGACTCTACGAACCCGCGCAACCACTCGCGTGGGCCGCGCGAGCCATCGGTGCGCACGGGCAGGGCGCGCAGGGCAAGCGTCACGGGCGCCGCAAGCGTCAGGAGGATTGGCGCCACCGTCACGAGCAGCATGTGCTCCACCATGTGGCCGCTGAACAGCACCGTTCCGTAGATCGCCGGCGCACCCTGGGTGATCCACACGAGCACCGCGATCCCCAGCGTCCACAGGATGGGCCGCACCATGGGCCAGTGATCGCCGCGCCGCCGCATCCGCACCACCCATCGCCAATACGTCATGAGCGCCACACCAAGCGCAAACGCGGTGATGATCTCCAGTCGCCACAGCGCTATCCAGTTCCAGGCCGACGTTTGGGGCGGGAGGTCGTACCCCGTCAGGTAGTACGCGGGGCTGGGATCGGCAACGGGGAGTGCCGTGAGCGGCGGTGCCATGGTGGACAGCACGCCCGCGATCATCATGATCGCTACCAAGGCGAGCACATCGACGGCGAGCACGCGCCAGAACCGGGCGGCAACGTGGGCCTCCGTGAGTCGCGGCAAGTTAGCGCGACGGTGCCAGGCCGCGAGCGCAATCGCGCCCGCCATGAGCACGATCTTCGCCGTCACCATGCCGCCGTATGCGGTGGTGAAGAGCTGCGAGGGGGAATCGAGCCGCAGCCACGCATTGGCGACTCCTGACACCGTGACGAGGACCGCGCCCCAAATCGCCATGCGGGAGGCGCGCCTCATGACAGCTTTGGCGGCCATCCCCAGTGGTCTGCGCAGTGTTGCCATCACCCCGATGACACCCACCCACACCGTGGCGCCCGCGATATGCAGGAACATGGAGCTCGTGGCGAGGTGGTGATCCGCCGAGCCAGCCGCGTGCCCCGTCTGCGCCTGCCAGCCAACGGCCCACACCACGGGCAGCAGCGACCATCCGCCCAGGATTGGCCCACGTACCAGGGACATCATGACGGACGCGATCAGCGCGGCGAAGATCACTTGGCGCAGCGCCTGCAGCAACTCAACCGAGTTCGAATAGCTCCACCACTCGCCGAGGAACCGATTCACGTCAACCGGGCTGTTGCGAATGTACGCGTAGGTGGAGAGGCTGTACGTGAGCGCCGAGGCCACCCAGACGATGCTCGCGATGCGGCCAACCAGCGCCGCCCGGGTGGCCGCCGGGTGGTCCTTGGGGATGGCCACCGCAATGAGCAGCAGGGCGCCAACTACGCCCGCCATCGACAGGTCGCGGATCGATCCGGACACTGCAACAAGTGTCTGGGCGGTCATGCCAAAAGCGTAAGGCCAGCGGCCGACGCTACAGGCCGGTTGACTGGGGCCGGTCCAGCCACGCTCCGTGTGGGTGGGCAAGGGCCACGGGCGTGGCCGTGCGAGGCCGCAAAGCCACGCGGACGTCGGGGTCGCGGCCCGGCGGCGGCTCAAAGGACACGCGAGCTAATTGGCGCTGCGTGGCGAGTTGTTCGATGACGGCGTCGAGTTCGTCGTGGTGTGCGGTTGGCATTTGGTACAGCGCGATGGTGTGGCAGATGACTACGGGACCGGGCGCCAGGGCGGCAACCACCTCCGGGAGCGTGGCGACGGCGTCCCCGGCCACCACGTTCACCGGGGTAGCGCGGCGGACGGCGAGCGCGGCGCGAAAGCGCTCACGCCGCTCGGTGTGCTCCGGCCAAATGAGAGCCTCCAGCCATGCCACCTGACCGGCGTCGCCGATGTCTACTGGAGCCAAATCCAAGGCGGTACGGGACGCGACGGCAGGCACAGCGTCGGGCAAATCAAAGCCGCCGCGATTCTGGCACGTGAGCACCAGCGCGGACTCGCCAATGGTGCCGGCGCCGTAGTCGTACGCGTACTGGTCGAGGCACGTGACGAGGCCGGCCGAGGCGCCAATATCGATCACGTGGATGGGTTGACCGCCAAACTCCGCCGCGGCGCGCGCCACCCACGGCAGGATCACTGCCGCCCTGCGCACCTCATTTGTTTGGGTGCGCCGTGTGCAGCCGATCTCCACGATCTCCTCCGCACGCTCGAGCACGAACTCGCGGAATTCCTCATACGAGACGTGCGGCAGCGGGCCCCCGCGCAAGAGCTGCACTGCCCCAAACAACAGATTGAGCGGCGGCATGTTGTCTATCCGGGCCACGATCGCGAGGAGAGCGTCGTCGCCGAGCATGCGCGTGGCGAGAGCTGAATAGAGCGGGCTGTCGATGGCGGAGGGGATCCAGCCCGTGATCTCCGCGCGCACCGCCGCGAGGTCGCTGCGGTTGGTGGAATGCCAGGCGGGGGACATAGGGCCAGGCTAGGGCGCGTCAGCGGTGCCGCCTAGGCTCACGGGTATGGCAACTGGCACCAGTAGCAGTCTCACGTTGACCGATTCTGACGTGCGACAAGCGCGGCTGCGGTCACTGCTTCTTGGTAAGGCGTCTCATGACGCCGCCTCACCGCTCGCGGTGGTGGAGTGGTTTGGCGCCATGCAGGCACAAGATTTGGCTTCTGGGCTGTGGTCTGTTGGCGCACGCGTTGCGGGCTCCGTAGCGGCCGACGTTGTGGCAGCTATGGAGCGGCGCGAAATTCTGCGTACCTGGCCCATGCGCGGCACGGTTCACCTGGTGCCTGCGCGCGACGCCGCGTGGATGGTGCAGTTGATGAGCGCGCGGCCGCTCGCCGGTGGGGTGGCGCGGCGCGAATACCTTGGGATCACGTTGGCGATGGTGGACCGCGCGATTGAGCTGCTGTCCACGGCCCTCGCAGGCGGCAAGGTGCTGACCCGCGACGAGTGCGTGGCCGTGTTGCGTGACGGCGGGCTGCCCACCGCCGGCCAAGTCAGTTATCACTTGCTTTGGTACGGCGCGCAGCTGGGTGTGCTGTGCCAGGGACCGCCGCGCGGCAAGGATCACACGTTCACGCTTCTCGCCGAGTGGGTACCCAACGCCGCCTCGCCGTCCCGCGAGGAGGGGCTCGCGATCATGGCGCTGCGCTATTTCCGCTCGCATGGGCCGGCAAGCGAGAAGGACTTCGCGCGGTGGGTGGGGATGGGGTTGGGCGATTGCCGCCTTGGGATTGCGGAGGCGGGTTCCGCGCTGGTGCGCGTGGAGACCAGCGCTGGCCCAATGCTTGCCGCCGCGGCCGTGCTCGAGGACACGGGCGGGGTGCGAGAGCATCTTGTGCTGCCCGGATTCGACGAACTCATGCTGGGTTACGGCGAACGGTCGCTACTCGTTTCGCCGGAACATTTTGCCGCCGTTGTGCCTGGTAACAATGGGGTATTTCAGTCCACACTGGTGCGCAATGGGCGCGTGGTTGGAATCTGGAAGCGCGCGCTAAAGACCAAGACGGTAGACGTGGCGGCAACCCCGCTGGAGAGGATGGGCGCGGCAGACCGGCGCGCATTTGAGCGAGAGTTTGCTACGTACGGGGCGTTTCTTGGGCGTGAGCCCCGCGTGCAGTGGGGCTAGGCCAGATCGCTTACAACCTTGCGCTCGCGTCCTGGTTTTGGTTGGCTAACCCCACACCAGACCGTGCGCCGGGCTGTTCATCACCCGGCCAACATCAGCGAGCACGCGCGCACCCAGCTCGCCGTCCACAAGGCGGTGGTCAAAGCTCAGCGCCAATTGCGTCACGGAGCGAATCTGAATCTCGCCCTCGTGCACCCACGGCTGCTGCCGGATGGCACCAAAGGCGAGGATCGCCGCCTCGCCGGGGTTGAGGATGGGCGTACCCGTGTCGATGCCGAGCGCGCCCACGTTGGTGATGGTGATGGTGCCGTCCGAGGTGGCACGCGGCGTGATCTTGCCAGACCGGGCATCGGCCGTGATCGTGTTGAGCTCCACCGCCAGCTGATGCAGCGGCAACCGGTGCGCGTCCTTGATATTCGGCACCACCAGCCCGCGCGGCGTGGAAGCCGCGATGCCGAGGTTCACGTAGTGCTTGTAGACAATCTCCTGGGCCTGGTCATCCCACGAGGCGTTGACCTCTGGATGGCGGCGCACCGCGAGCAGCAGCGCCTTCGCCACAATGAGCAGCGGCGTCACGCGGACGTCGGCAAAGTCGCGGTCCGCCTTGAGTTTGGCCACCAATTCCATGGTCGCCGTCACGTCTACCGTCAAGAACTCGGTGACGTGGGGCGCCGTGAACGCGGAGTTCACCATCGCCTCCGCCGTGCGCTTGCGCACTGACCTCACGGGCACCCGCGTAGACCGCCCATCGGGCGCGTCGTACCCAGACTCAAGCCACGGCTGGTCATCGGTGGGGTACGTCGCGAGCGACTTGGCTGTGGACACCTTGGCTTGTTGCTCCACGTCCTCGCGCGTCACGAGGCCGCCAGGCCCAGACGGCGTCACCGTGGTCAACTCCACGCCCAACTCCAGCGCGAGCTTGCGCACGGGCGGCTTGGCAAGCACGGGGAAGTCACTTTCCTCACCGCCGATTGGCTCCAGCGCGTCGGCAGTACGCTCGCGGCGCTTGGCCGTGCCAGCCTTCACCCCGTAGCCAACGAGCACAGCCCCGCTCTCGCCCGACGCCGTGGCCGACTCAGGAGCAGAAGCCGGCTCCTGTGCAGGTTGGGCTTCAACGGCAGCCCCGACGGAGGATGGCTGGCTACCACTCAATGTTGCGGCCGTGCTGGAAGCGTCGGCGGAGGAAGTGTCTGCGAGGTCCTCGCGACCAGAGGCGGAGCCGGAGGGAGCAGACTGGACCGAAGCGGATACTTCCTCCGCCGACGCGTCCGGAACGTCGGACCCCTCAACCTCAAACCGCACAATCGGCGCCCCAACATCCACGGTCTCGCCCTCGGCCGCCAGCAGCTCAGCGATAACACCGTCATACGGACTGGGCAACTCAACGAGCGACTTTGCAGTCTCGATCTCGACGATGGGCTGGTTCACCTCAACGGTGTCGCCAACGCCCACGAGCCACGTGATGATGTCGGCTTCGGTCAATCCTTCGCCGGCGTCGGGCAGGTTGAAGATCTCAAACGTGGGCATCTTCGTCCTCCTAGTGCGCAACGACGCGGTCTACAGCATCGAGCACCCTGTCGATGTTCGGCAGGTATTCGTGCTCGTACTTGGCTCCAGGGTATTGGGCATGGAAGCCCCCAACGCGGAGCACTGGCGCACGCAGGTGAAAAAAGGCCTGTTCGGAGATGCGCGCGGAGATCTCCGCGCCCGAGCCGTAGGTCATGTTGGCTTCGTGGATGACCACCACCCTGCCGGTCTTCTTCGCGGACGCAACCACAGCGTCGGAATCTAGGGGCGATAGCGAGCGCAAATCGATGACTTCCGCGCTTACCCCGTCCTGTGCGGCAACGTCGGCCGCCTGCAGGGCCAGCCGCACCGTGGGGCCGTAGGACACAAGGGTGACGTCGTCGCCCTCCCTCGCCACGCGCGCGTGCCCAAGCTCCGCGGTTGCCGCGAGCGCACCGTCGGGGGCGTCGAGTTGCGCGGCGACGCGCTCGCGCCCGACCTCGCCCTTGTCCCAGTAGCGGGCCTTGGGCTCAAAGAACAGCACGGGGTCCGGAGAGGCGATGGCCTGCTGGATCATGTCAAAGCCGTCTTGCGGGGTGGCGGGCGTGCAAACGCGCAGGCCAGCGGTGTGAGCAAAGAGCACTTCAGGGCTCTCCGAGTGATGCTCAATGGCGCCAATGCCGCCCGCGTACGGCACGCGGATCACCACGGGCACGGTGATGCTGCCGCCTGAGCGGGCGTGCAGCTTGGCGAGCGACGTGGTGATCTGGTCAAAGGCGGGGAAGATGAAGCCGTCAAATTGGATCTCGACCACGGGGCGGTAGCCGCGCATCGCGAGGCCGATTGCCGTGCCGACGATGCCGGATTCGGCGAGCGGCGTGTCCATGACGCGGTCTCCTCCAAAGTCCTTGAAGAGGCCGTCTGTGACCCGGAACACTCCGCCCAGGATGCCGATGTCCTCGCCCATGAGAAGCACCTTTGGGTCGCGTTCCATCGCTGCGCGCAGGCCCGCGTTGATAGCGCTGGCCAGCGTGAGCGTGTCCGCGGTGGACACAGCGCTCATCAGTGGCTCTCCACGAACGAGGCCTCAAAGCGCTCGTACCAGGCACGTTCCGCCTCAACATTGGCATGTGGGGCGGCATACACGTTGTCAAACATTCCGACGTTGGGGCCGGGCTCCCACGACCTCACCTCTTCGCGGGTGCGGCGGGCGAGGTCCTTGCCTTCTTGCGCAACCTCATCAATGAACGCCTGCGGCAACTCGTCAACGGCCGTCAGGTGGGTGGCGAGGCGGGCGATGGGATCGCGCTCGGCCCAATACGCTTCGTCGGCTTTGGAGCGGTAGCGCGTGGGGTCGTCGGACGTGGTGTGGGCGCCCATACGGTACGTGAACGCCTCAATAAACACCGGCCCGGCGCCCGAGCGCGCGTACTGCATGGCCCAATTGGTGACTGCGTAGGACGCGATCACGTCGTTGCCGTCAACCCGCACGGTTGGCATGCCAACGCCCTTGCCGCGCTCCGAGAGCGGCACCCGCGCCTGGCGAGTAGTGGGCTCAGAGATGGCGAACTGGTTGTTCTGGCAGAAGAACACGATGGGCGCGTTGTAAACACTCGCAAATACGAGCGCCTCGCTCACATCGCCCTGCGCCGTGGCGCCATCGCCAAAGTAGGTGATGACGGCGCCGTCGTTCTCCGGCTTCCCGCTCGCGACAAGGCCGTCCTTGTCGAGCCCCATCGCGTAACCCGTGGCGTGCAGCGTGTGCGCGCCGATTACGAGTGTGTAGAGGTGGAAGTTGTGGTCTGCGGGGTCCCAGGCGCCGTGCTTGAGGCCACGGAAGATCGTGAGCATTTGAGGAAGGTCCACCCCGCGCTGAAACGCCACGGCGTGCTCGCGGTAACTTGGGAACGCGTAGTCAGGATTGCGCAGCACCGCGCCGGAGCCCACCTGGGCACCCTCCTGACCAAGTGACTGCACCCACAGGCCCAGCTCACCCTGACGCTGCAGACTCTCCGCTTCCTTATCAAAGGCCCTGGTGAGAGACATAGCGCGATAGAAGCCGCGGAGGTCATCCGGGGTGAGATCCGCGGCGTAGGGCGAGAAGAACTCGTGCTCCTTGCGCTCGCCGGTGTGATCGAGCAGGCCTACGAGGCCATCGTCAGAGAGTGGACCTACTGCGTCCATGGATTCCTCCAAGACGGGGCAATGCGCCCCTCGGTTGCTTACCTACGGAAGCGTAGGCTACGGAACCGTAGGTTGCAACTGTGCCACCGCGCTCTACCCGAATTGGTGGATGCGGTCAGGAATCCACGCCTATTCCTGACCGGATGCACCAATTCGGGAGAGGGCTGACAGCAGGGCGTCGTTCTCCTCGGGTGTGCCGACCGTGATCCGTATGCCCTCGCCCGCAAACGGACGAA
>CAYMRO010000023.1:2137-14200 GCA_964392875.1 uncultured Demequinaceae bacterium | reverse complement strand
TAGCCTCGGACTTCTCGGCGAGTCCAAGCGAGATGGCCTGTTGGCGGAGGTTGGACAGCTGCCCGCCGGGGATCTCGTGGTTATAGACGCGCCCCGTTGGCCCAGGAAGCCCGGATTCGAAGGGCGCATATAGGCGGCGAACGGCCTCCCAGTACGGCTCCAGCTCCTCGGCGGCTTCGAGCGAGATGCCAGTGTCGCGAGTGGTGTGCTCGAGCGCCGCGATGAGCGCGCTCATGGCCGGTTGCGACGTGGTGCCAGCCATCGCCGAGTTGGCGACGTCTACCGCGTCAACGCCCGCCTCGGCGGCGGCAAGAAGGGTGCCTATCTGCCCGCCCGCGGTGTCATGCGTGTGTAGGTGGACGGGAACATCAAATCGCTCCCGCAACGCGGATACCAGGGTGTATGCCGCGGCCGGCCGCAACAGGCCAGCCATGTCCTTGATCGCCAGGATGTGCGCACCGGCATCGACGAGCGAATCCGCGAGGTTGAGGTAATAGTCCAGCGTGTAGAGGTCTTCGTCCGGCGAGACCATGTTGCCCGTGTAGCACAGCGCCACCTCGGCAACCGATTGGCCGGTGGCGCGCACGGCCTCGATGGCCGGTCGCATCTGGTTGACGTCGTTGAGGGCATCGAAGATGCGGAAGATGTCGATTCCCGTCTCCGTGGCCTCTTGCACAAAGGCCACGGCCACCTCATCCGGGTACGGGGTGTAGCCAACGGTGTTGCGGCCGCGCAATAGCATCTGCAGCGCGATGTTCGGCATGGCCTCGCGCAGGCGCGCCAGCCGGAGCCATGGGTCTTCGCTCAAGAAGCGCAGCGCTACGTCGTAGGTGGCGCCGCCCCAGCACTCAACGGAGAAGAGCTCCGGCGTCATGCGCGAGATGTGACCCGCCGCCTTGAGCAGATCAAACGTGCGCACTCGCGTGGCGAGCAGCGACTGGTGGGCGTCGCGCATCGTAGTTTCCGTGACAGCGAGTGACTTTCGCTCGCGCAACGCCTTCGCGAAGCCCTCAGGGCCAAGCTCCAGGAGTTGCTGGCGCGTTCCTGCAGGAGGCGTTGTGCGCAAGTCGATGTGCGGCAACTTCTCCCAAGGGTTGAGGATGTCGTCCGCGTGCTCGCCGTTGGGGCGGTTCACGGTGGTGTGCCCAAGGAAGGTCAGTAGCTTGGTGGACCGCTCCGAGCTTTCCGGCACCCGCAAGAGTTCGGGGTGCTGGTCGATAAAGGCGGTGGTCACTCCCCCGGCGCGGAACTCCGGGTCTGCGAGCACCGCACGCAAGAACCTGATGTTGTTGGTGACGCCGCGAATGCGGAATTCGGCAAGTGCGCGCGAGGCCCTGTGCACGGCGGTGTCGAAGTCCCGCCCACGGCACGTGAGCTTCACGAGCATCGAGTCAAAGTGTCCGGTGACCGAGTTTCCAGCCATGGCAGTGGCGCCGTCGAGGCGAACTCCAGCACCTCCGGGCGACCTGTACGCAACGATGCGGCCGGTGTCCGGCAAGAACCCGTTGGTGGGGTCCTCCGTGGTGATGCGGGTCTGAATCGCAAACCCGTTGACGTGCACGTCCTCTTGGCGGATGCCAATCTCCGCGAGGCTCTCCCCCGACGCGATGCGCATCTGGGCGCTCACGATGTCGATGTCGGTGACCTCCTCGGTCACCGTGTGCTCTACCTGGATGCGCGGGTTCATCTCGATGAACACGTGCTGACCGGCACGTTCGCCTTCCGTGGCGAGCAGGAACTCCACCGTGCCCGCATTGACATAGCCGAGCGACGTGGCGAACTTCACGGCATCCGCACACAGCGCGTCGCGGATCGCAGGGTCAAGGTTGGGTGCCGGCGCAATCTCCACAACCTTCTGGTGCCTGCGCTGCACCGAGCAGTCGCGCTCAAACAGGTGCACGATGCTGCCCTCGCCGTCCGCGAGAATCTGCACCTCAATGTGGCGCGGCCCCAGCACGGCCTGCTCAAGAAACACCGTGGAGTCCCCAAAGGCGTTCTCCGCCTCGCGCATGGCCGCGGAGAGCAATTCTGGAAGGTCTTCGCGGGCTTCGACGCGACGCATTCCACGCCCGCCGCCGCCCGCAACGGCCTTGACGAAGATGGGGAAGCCAATCTCATCAGCCGCGGCGATGAGCGCCTCGGCATCCCTCGAAGGCTCCGACGACTGCAGCACGGGAACACCAGCCGCGCGAGCGGCCTTGAGCGCAGCAACCTTGTCCCCTGCCTGTGCCAGCACCTCTGGCGGCGGGCCGATGAACGCGATCCCCTCATCCGCACAGCGTTGCGAAAATTCAACGTTCTCGCTCAGGAATCCGTACCCGGGGTAAATAGCGTCGGCGCCAGAAAGTTTGGCGACCCGAATCATCTCGTCGATGTCGAGATACGCCTTGATGGGGTGACCCTCGACACCAATCAGATACGCCTCGTCGGCCTTGACGCGGTGTTCCGACATGCGGTCCTCGAGCGGGTACACCGCAACCGTCTTTGCGCCCAGTTCATAGGCGGCGCGGAAGGCGCGCACCGCAATCTCGGCACGGTTAGCCACGAGGACTTTGGAGAACATTGACTTCCCTTCGACGGTGGGTTCATCTTGCCAGGTTTGGGCACGCCGTTCAGCAGGCACCCGCACCGGCGCGGGGAGGTAACCACAGTATGCCCGACGTTGGGGCAAGTTAGTACTGGATTTTACCTACGGCGGTACTTACGCTCGCTGCCCAAAGGGCTGTAGCTAGGAGGCGTTGCTGCGCTGCGCGCGCCTTGCGGCAAGCTCATCAACTACGCCAGGATCCGCAGCCGGCTCGGCCTCGCCGCGATCGGCGGGCAACTGAGACAGTGAACCCTCGAGCTCGCGCCACACCTTGCCGAGCGCGATGCCAAACACGCCCTGGCCGCCCTGAACCAGGTCAATCACCTGGTCGTCAGACGTGCATTCGTACACCGAGGCGCCGTCTGACATGAGCGTGATGCGGGACAAATCTTCAACCCCGCGCTCACGCAGGTGCTCAACCGCCGTGCGAATCTGCTGCAGCGAAACGCCAGAGTCCAGCAGTCGCTTCACCACGCGCAACACGAGGATGTCGCGAAAGCCATACAGGCGCTGGGTGCCGGAACCGGTTGCCGCGCGAACGGTTGGCTCTACGAGACCCGTGCGTGCCCAGTAGTCGAGTTGGCGATAGGTGATGCCCGCCGCCTTGCATGCTGTGGGGCCTCGGTAGCCAACGCTGTCGTCGTATACGGGCCTGCCGTCGTCAAAGAGCACGCCCTGGTCACCAAGGCTTGTGCGCTCGACTCCGGAGAGGTTGATGCCAGCTGTGTCCGTCACTGCCTCTCCTTCACGTTGTGGTTTAACGTTATGGCTCGCGATGGGCCGGGTCAACGACCGCGCCCTTTCACGCTACCGCGTGTCGCACTGTTGTGGCTCACTCAACACCGTGGTTATCGGCACCTCATGGTCAGTGACTTAGCGATCCCCGCACGCACGCTCCAAAAACGGCGATAGCCGACTCACCCAATTCTCGTGCGGACTCCTCGGCGGCACCAACAGAACCCTTGCCACGCGCGGGCGCAACCACGGCGTCGGCCCTATCCGCCTCACGCCGTGCTGCGAGGCACAGCGAACGTAGCGATCGCACGTCCCCGCCGGCAGCAACGTACGCGCCGCACGCCACCACCAGGTCCAACACGGTGCGATCAAAGGCGCCGGGCACGGATTGCTGGATGATGCCCGCCTCGGCAAGGGCCTCAATCTGGGCCACGGTGCTGCCCGAGCGTGACGCGAGCTGCTCGGCGGTCAAGTAGTCATCGTCTTGGCCGTCAACGGCGTGGGGCGCAATACGTTCGTGCATTGTGCCCTTGTCGAGCGCGTCCAGGTGCTGCGCAATCACCACGAGCGGCCGGTAGTGGTCGCGCTGCTGACGTAGGACAAAGCGCAACCGCTCAACATCGGCCGCCGAATACTGCCGGTAGCCCGACGCGGTGCGCCCGGGGCTCACGAGCCCCTGGGAGTCGTAGAAGCGCAGCTTGGACGGAGTAAGGGCGGGATATTCGCTCTGGATGAGCGCGAGCACGTCACTTACGCGCAGCAGTGGCTCGTGAGAAAGCGCGTGCGGCCAGCGGCCGGTCAGCAGCTCACGGTCGGAGCCGCGGTCCGCGTGCTCGCTGCCGCGCGCATCACTGTGCTGTACCCCACCGTGTGCCACGGGCCGGGGTTCGCCCGACGCTGCACGCGCAACCCCTTGAGTCATGAATGCGTGCGGCCTGCGTGGAATGTGAGGCGGTACTTACCGATCTGCACCTCGTCGCCATCCACCAAATGGGCCTCGGTTACAGATTGCTGGTTCACATAGGTGCCATTGAGGGACCCCGCGTCCCTGATGGAGAACTGAGTGCCATTGCGCTCAAAGACCACGTGCTGGCGGCTCACGGTGACGTCGTCAAGGAAGATGTCGGAATTCACGGAGCGTCCGGCAGAGGTGGAGTCAACGTCGAGCAGGAAGCGCGCACCCTGATTGGGGCCGTGGTGCACTATCAAGAGCGCGTGATCAGGTCCGAGCGCGTCGATTGCGGCTTGGTCTGCGGGAGACAGTCGGCCGGCACCAGACTCGTCGAAGTTGCCCGACGCGTCGAGGGACATAGTCCGCTCTAGTGGGGATTCATCAAACGTCATCGGAGGCTCCCTTCGGTGGTGCCAGTGTAGGGGGCTTCCGAGCGTTCCGGGAGGCTCGCGGCACGTTTACGGACGTCGCGTACATACCCAATGCCCGACGCCCAGTACAGGATTGCGCAGAACGTGGCGCCGATGATGGCGAAACTATGCAGCCACGTGGCGCTCTCGAACGCCACCACGGCAAGGTAAGAGAGCGGGAGGAAGAAATACAACAGACCTGTTGCCCACTTCCCCACTGCCGTGACTTGCGGAGCTTCTACATGTTTGCCACGAGCCCACAGGAGGGCAACGCCAACCACAAGGTCCCTCGCAAACAACAGGCCAACGAGCCACCACGGGACAATGCCGCGCAGCCCCAGTCCCAGCACCACAGCGATGGTGAGCATGCGGTCCGCCGTGGGATCAAGCACCCGTCCAAGCTTGGTGACTTGGTTCCAGCGGCGCGCCAGGTAGCCGTCAAAGAAGTCGCTGAACCCGGCGAGAGCAAGCGCCGTGATGGCCCACCCATCTCGCTCAGTGGCAAGCATCACCACGAACACCACAATCAAGACGATGCGGAACATCGAAATGATGTTGGGAATGGTCCAGACGGCGTCACTTGGCTGCTGCGGAGGGGCCTGCGTGGTCATCGTGACAGTCTACGGAGAGCGAGGTGCTGCTAGTCGCTTCCCTCAGAGGCGGCGATTACCTTGTCCACGGTATTGGCGGCAATCTGTGCGGCCTCGTCCTCTGACGCACCACGGGCTAACTCGTTGGTGCGGATCTGCTCGTACACCCTGCGGCGGCGTTCGTCTTGATCGGTCACGGGGACCCCCTTTCTTCATCCGACGTTACGCCGCACCTGGGCGCCCGGCAACCGCTGTCACTGCCCAATGGGCGCCTCGGTCTCGTACTCGTCGATGACTGCCTGGATGCGATCAAGCGCCGCCTGATCCAGCCCACCGTCCCCCGTGACCTTGATCCACGCGAAGAAGGTCGCGTCGCCGTAGCGGTGACCGGCGTCGTCGGGAACTCCCTCTGCCATCGCCATGTCCGCGAGACCCTGAAGCCCCGTGACGAGCGGAATGAACACCATTTGCTCTGAGATGGCTGGCGAGCGCTGGCCTGCGGAGAGCCATTCGGGTTTGCGATAGAAGATGGACCAGTCCATCCACACAACGGGGTCATTTCCGTGTTCGAGGAACGCAAGGCGTGGCTCCGTCCACGGCCCCGTGAACTCGGTGACGGAAGGCGCGTTGGGGAAGAATTGCGCTTGCGGCACCGCGGACACCACCGGGGACGTAACGGGAGTGCCAGCGTCTCGTGAGGCACGCAGTCCAGTCACGAGTGGTGTTCCTGCTGGCGTGCCCGCAAACACCGCACCGTCCACGCCACTCACGAGGTCATCCACGCTGCTGAATGTTCCCTGCAGGGCTTGGGCGCCCAGGCTCACTCCGTAGACCACGAGTTGCGGCCGATGGTCTGGCGGGAGCGCGGCCCACCAGGCGTGCACTGCCTCGTAGAGGGCGCGGGTGCCCTTAAGCGACTGCTCGGGATGAAATACCGAGCTGACCCACGACGGCGAGATCGAATACTGTGCGGCGACCATCGCGGTGCTGCCACCGTGAAGGTACTCGAGAGCATCGATGGCCTGTGGTTCGAGCCAACCTGTGCCCGTGAGTCCCGGCAACACCACCACGTCTCGGTCCTCGGAGTGCGTACGCTCCAGCTCCTCCACGGCCAAGTCTGCACGCGCCGCGTAGCTGTCCGCAGAGTGCAGTCCCACGTAGATGCGGATGGGTTCCATTGCGGGCGCACCCGTCACCCGCGCTATCTCGTCAGCGGTAGGCCCGGAAGCCACCACCGAGCGGCCCTTGGATCCGATGTCCTCCCACGCCACGAGCGAGCCAGGGCCGCCCGAGCGCAGCGCCGACGTTGGCGCGGGGACGTCCGGATCCATCGCGTCGTTGCGCGCCTGCCACCGCCAGTCGAGGAAGAGAACCGTTGCCGACGACACCACGAGCCACACCAGGACGAGCCCAAGGACAACGGTGCAGGTGGCCGTGAGGGTGCCGAGCGGGCCGCCTCCGTGCCAGCCTCGCCGCGTAAACAGATTGCTTGTGCAGCGCCTCAGCCGGCGATAGATGTTGGCAATCCCCCTGCCTATGGCCAAGCAGATGGCCGCCACCGCGAGAGCAACGAGCGATAGTCGCACGCCTGCCGAACCCTCGAGGTTGCCCCAGCCCACTGCCTCACGAACGGCGTTTTGCCATCCCGTGGCGAGGCGCACCAGCACTACGAACATGATCGCCCAAACGCCCGCGATGATGGCCCAACCCCACACCGTCAGCCAGTCATTGCGCCAGCGAACCGCCCACCGCACGCCCTGCCAGAGAGCCGCGCCCAGCGCGTAGCCTCCAGCGAAACTCAAACCAGAGACAACTCCCTGGTAGTACCAGGGACGGGGCAGCATCGACGGAGTCATGGACAGCGCCACAAAAACCAACCCCATGAGCACGCCGCCGTAGTCGAGGCGGGCCCAGCGGGGGTGCGTCATGGGGACTCCTCACGTTTGCGCGTAAAGCCAGGCTATCAACGCGCGTTGCCCAATTCAGCATGGCTTGCGGCCTACTCTGGTTCCTATGTCCAACGCCGAACTTCCCGAGCGCCACGTGTCTACGCGCGTAGTGATCATCGGCGCGGGTCAGGCGGGCTTGTCCGTGGCGTATTTCTTGCGACGCGCTGGTTTACGGCCCGGCCACGACTTTTTGATTCTTGACTCCGGGCCGCGCTCGGGTGGCGCTTGGCAACACCGCTGGGACGCGTTGCGATTGGGCGACACCCACAAGGTGCACGATCTTCCCGGTATGCATGAGATGGGCCTCACGTTTGACGATGCGCCGCGCGAGCGCCCCGCTCGCGACGTGGTGGCCGCTTATTACGCCCGGTACGAGCGTCATTTTGACTTGCCCGTGGTACGGCCTGTGGTGGTCACGTGGGTGGATCGCACGGACTCCGGATATCGCCTCACGCTGGCGCCCGGCGGTCCCCTCGACTCTCTTGACGCCGAGATCCTGGTCAACGCCACGGGCACCTGGACCAATCCCCGCGTCCCCGCCATCACGGGCCGTAACGATTTTGGGGGCGTGCAAGTCGCCACCCCCGAGTGGGTCAGCGCGGAGCCGTTTGCGGGGCGTCAGGTTGCCGTTGTTGGTGGCGGAACCTCGGCCCTTGGATTTCTCGATGAGCTCGCCGAGGTTGGTGCTACCACGCTCTGGTACACACGCCGCGAGCCGGTCTTCATTGACGATGAGGCCTGGCTGTCTGAGACGCGCGGTGCTCGGGCCGTGGCGTTGCAGGACGCAGCAGCGCGGTCCGGGTCAATCCTGCCGAGCATCGTGTCCGTGACGGGCCTCGCTCGCAGCCCGCTCGTTGAGAGGCTTGACGCGCGCGGCCAGCTGCAGCGCCGCCCCATGTTCCGCCGCATTGTGGCGGACGGCGTCATTGAGCAAGATGGCACGTTCAGTTACGTTGACGCGATCGTGTGGGCCACGGGTTTCCGCGCGGAACTCCGTCACCTCGACGGCCTTGGCCTTGCTGGACCTGGCGGCGCCATCACCGTGCAGCGCGGCCAAGTGGTGTCCGAGCCCACGCTCTACGTGGCCGGCTACGGCCCCCAAGCAAGCACCGTGTCCTCCAACCGGGCGGGCCGCGTCACGGCCAAGTCTGTACTCGCTCAGCTTGCCGATCGCGAGGCGGCCAAGTCCACGGTCTGACCGCGGCGGTTGATGATGGGCGTGGGGGTGCCAAAGCGGTGAGTTGTCATCGAGATGGCTTGCTCGCGCAGGAACGGGAACAGCTCCAGCCGGGCCGACGCTGTGACCGGGTCCGCGAATAGCGTCACCGAGGCGGTGCGCGCCTTGGCAGGCACGTCACCGAGTATGCGCACGCGCGCCCACCGCTGTTTGGTGACCCTGGCGGCCCACTCGTCATCGCCTTCCACCGCGACTGCCAACCCGCTGGCCACGAGAGACTGCGCGAGCGCAGCGTCGGGCTCGCTGGCAAAGGTGACAAGAGTTCCAGGCGATGCCAATTGCGCGGCGGCAGCCACTCGCTCAACGTCCTTGCCTTGGGCCCCCTCCCCCACTCGCAACTCGGTGTGGGCGGGCACGTAGCGCATGACGTTGCGCTCGCACACGAGGCCCGTTTGGTCGCGGGCAGCGTAATCGGTGGCGAGTGACGCGGCCAGGGCGCTGTGCCAGGCCTCAGCATCGGGGTGGGACGCGCCCGTCCATCCCGTGAGCCGTTCCACGTAGTGCGGTCCCCCGGCCTTGGCGCCTGGGCCTACCGCCGAGAGCTTCCATCCACCAAACGGTTGGCGCCGCACTATGGCGCCCGTGATGCCGCGGTTCACATAGAGGTTTCCCGCGTCGATGCGCTGCAGCCAGTGCTCGATCTCGTCGCCGTCGAGGCTGTGCAGTCCGGACGTCAGGCCGTAGTCAACGGCGTTGACGGCGTGGATCGCGGCGTCAAGGGTAGGCATGCTCATGACGGACAACATGGGCCCAAAGAACTCGGTGAGGTGCGTGGGGGTGCCAAATTGGACGTTGGCGCGGATGCCAGGCGACCACAAGGTGTGTTCCGCGTTGAGAGGACGGGGTGTAACCATCCAGGATTCGCCGCGTTCGAGGGTCGTCAGCGCACTGAGGAGCTTGCCGCGGGGAGGCTCGATCAACGGTCCCACTTGGCTCGCGAGATCTTGAGGCGAGCCCACCACAAGCGAACTGGCGGCGTCGCGCAACTGGTTGAGGAAGCGCGGGGACCGCCCAACCGAACCCACGAGGATGACCAGCGATGCCGCCGAACACTTTTGCCCTGCGTGCCCAAAGGCGGACTGAATGACGTCCTTAACGGCGAGGTCCAGATCCGCGCTCGGTGTCACGATGATCGCGTTCTTGCCGCTCGTCTCAGCGAGCAGCCGCGCCGTGGGGCGCAAGCGCCCAAACAGTGCGGCGGTCTCGAATGCACCGGTGAGGATGATCTGGTCAACGCGGTCGTTACGCACGAGGGCCGAGCCAACGGGCTCCTCCGCGCAGTCTACGAGCGTGAGCACGTCACGCGGAATGCCGGCCGCCCAGAGCGTTTCTGCGAGGACCGCCGCACAGCGTTTGCTCGCGGGCGCGGGCTTGAGAATCACTGCGCTGCCCGCGGCGAGAGCTGCGAGCGTGGAACCGGCAGGAATCGCCACAGGGAAGTTCCAGGGAGGCGTCACGAGCGTGAGGGGGCGCGGTGCCGCCGTGGCGCCCGCCATATGTGCCAGCGCACGTGCCGAGTCCGCGTAGTACCTGGCGAAGTCAACGGCCTCGGAAACCTCAGTGTCTGCTTGGTCCACGGTCTTGCCGCACTCCGCCGCCATCACCTCGATAAGGTCCGCACGGGCCGCCTCAAGGCTCGTCCCCGCGCGCTGCAGGAGGCTCGCGCGCTCGTGCGCGCTCAACGCGCCCCATACCTGCCCAGCCGCTGCCGCCTGGGCAACCACGGCGTGGGCTGCCTCGACGTCTGGAACCCATGTGGCGGCAATAGTCTGTGCCCCTAGTTTGGAACCAGGCACCCGGTTGGCGATCGCGCGTGCCCACGCCCGAGCCGTAGGGGTTGAGGGGTCGGAATCCGGTTGATTGTGGAATCCGGCCCCGTGATCCATGGCTTCGCCACGAAAGCGCGAGGGTACGTCCTCGCCGAGCAGCCTGATCGAGGCGCGGAAGCGTGCCTCTTCCAGCGCCAACGCCTCCGGATGGTCGTGGAATCGGAATGAGGAACTGAGGAAGTTGCTGGGGTTCGCCACCTCCTCGAGCCGCCTCACGAGGTAGGCGATGGCAACGTCAAACTCTCGTGGCGGGACCACGGGGGTATAGAGGCGAATGGCTCCCACATCCCGCGCAACAACGGGCGCCACCTGCTGGGCCATGCCCAGCAGCATTTCCACATCCATGGCATCCGCGACGCCTTGCTCCTTTGCCAGCAACCAGGCATATGCCAGGTCAAATAGGTTGTGACCGGCCACTCCGATGCGCACGGCGGCGGTGGAGCTCGGCGTGAGCGCGCGGGCGAGGATGCGCTTGTAATGCGCGTCCGTCTCCTGCTTTGACTGCCACGTGGCGAGGGGCCAACCATGCCATTCGGCATCCACGCGCTCCATCGGCAAGTTGGCGCCCTTGACCACCCGCACCCTGATGGGAACGCCACCACGCGCAACCCGGCCCTGCGCAAAGGTGAGGAGACGCTCGTAGGCGCCCATGGCGTCGGGCAAATAGGCCTGCAAAACGAGCCCCGCGTGCAGCCCAGCGAATTGCGGCTCACCCAAGAGGCGCGTGAAGACTTCGATGGTGAGATCGAGGTCTCGGTATTCCTCCATGTCGAGGTTGACGAACGTGCCCGTGCGTAACGCGGCCGCGTAGACGGGCTCCAGCGCGGTGACGATGGCGGCTGCCGCCTCGTGGAATCCCCACGGGCTGTGTGGGGCAACAACTGACGACACTTTGAGCGACACGTAGTCCACGTCAGGGCGTTCGATGAGGCGAATGATGCCTTCGCTGCGCTCGCGAGCCTGAGCCGCGCCCAGCACGGCCTCGCCAAGCAGATTGACGTTGAGTTTCACACCTTCGCGGTGAAGGCGAGCAAGCCCGCGCCCAAGCTGACGAGGGCGAGCATCGAGCACGAGGTGCCCCACGAGGCCCTTGAGCACACGGCGCGTAATGGGCGCAGCGAGCCACGGAGCAATGGGCGCCAACCTGCCGCCCACGCGCAGTGCGGTGCGCATAGGAGCGGAGAGAAACGGTGCGGGTTGGCGCGCGGCGGAGGCAAGATTGCGGGCGGCCACGCGGTTGTCCTCGGGACGGATGGTGCCGTCCACAAACGCCACCGCAAAGGCGAGACCTTGCGGATCCTCGACGAGGCGCGCCAATCGCCGGCCAGAGGGTAAGGGGGCGTGCGCGGCGGCGCTTGAGAGCCACTCGTGGACAAGGGCCACTGCGGCGTTGGCGCGATGAGCCTCCGTGGCCGCGTCAAACGTCATGAAGCCAGTGTGCGTCGTGAGCACGTGCAACGCGACACGTTTGTATTGCGCGTGGCGCGGCAATCCGGCGCGCTCGCGCGGCTGCCCGCCGCTCCGTTGCGCCGCATTATGCCCGCTCCGAGGCGATGCGAGCGGTGAGCAGGGTACCGCCTGCCACGAGCGCTGGCATCGCGATCACCGCGCCAAGCGGGATGAGGCACAACAGATAAGCGGTGACGCCAAAGCCCATTGCGAGAGGCCGCCGCGCGCGCAATGCCAGGCGCCGCTCGCGCAAGGTCGGCAGGCCTGCCCTGGCGAGCGGGTAGGCGGTGAGCTCAAGGCTCAGCAGCGAGCCGCCAAACAGTGC
>CAYMRO010000023.1:0-2037 GCA_964392875.1 uncultured Demequinaceae bacterium | reverse complement strand
CCCCCGATGATGGCGAGCGCAGTCAACCCAACCAACAGTGAGTTGGGGGTTGGGTCATGGGTGACCGCGCCTGCGATGCCGCGCGCCCAATCGTCAACCCACACCGCAACGGCCACGAAGGCACTAGCGAGCAGCAGTGCGGTGATAACCCCAGGGATGAGGCCGATGACCGTGAGACGCGGCGACGTGCGCCACAGCCGGAATCCCGCGCCAACGAGGCGGACCCCGTCAGTGATCTCCCCAAGGCGGCCACGCATGCGCGCCAGCCTAGGTGGGCGTCGCCGCCTAGACGAGCTTGGCCTCAACTAGCGAGATGGGAACCGCACGCAAAGCCGCGGAGACGGGGCAATTGGCCTTGGCGTCGGTAGCAGCGGCCGTGAAGGCGTCCTGGGCTATACCCGGCACGCTCGCCGTTACGGCGATCTCAATGGCGGTGATCCCCTCGCCGGGAATGAACGTCACGCGTACGTCGGTGGTGACATCGCGCGGCGGTGTCCCCGCCTCCGCGAGCCCGTGCGAAAGTGCCATGGAGAAGCACGATGCGTGAGCGGCAGCGAGCAGCTCCTCGGGAGTGGTGGTGGCTTCAGCGCCCTCGGAGCGCGCCTTCCAGTTCACGGCAAAACTTGCCACGCCCGAGGCGAGGGTGGTGGTGCCGGATCCGCTCATGAGATCTCCGGACCATTCATTGCGTGCGGTGCTGATCATGCTTCCTCCTGATGCCGCGCGGTACTTCCTCGCGACGCTGCCTCCACCGTAGCCCGTGGCGGTACAGTGCGAACAACCGAAGGGACGTTCACCCCATGACCGCCGTAGCACTTGTCCTCGCTTCCATCGCGGTGCTCATTCACGTCTACATCTTCTGGCTCGAGGCCTTCGCGTGGACCAAACCTCGAGGCCTCGCCACTTTTGGCATGGGCCAGGACCAGGCTGACGCGAGCAAAGAACTGGCGCTTAACCAGGGCTTTTACAACCTCTTCCTCGCTGTGGTTGCGGCGGCTGGGGTGGTCACGCTGGCCATGGGGCACACGAGCGTTGGCGCGGCGCTCATCGTTGCTGGCTGCGGGTCCATGGTGGCCGCGGGCGCGGTGTTGTGGATCTCGTCCCCCGCCAAGGCTCGGGCCGCGCTGGTGCAGCTCACGGCGCCGGCGCTCGCGCTCATCGCTCTCGCGATCGCCTACCTGTAGTCAGCCGCAGCAAGCCGCAGTCAGCCGTAGTACCGACCAGGCCGGTGGTTGATGGCGAGCACCAGGTTCAGCAATACCGCACCCACCACCGACCACAGCAGCGTGGACAGGTCCACCAGGGCGAGCGAGGCGGTAACCACCACCAGGTCCAGCGCGCCCTGCACGTAGCCGGCGCGCACACCATGACGTTCTTGCATGTACGCGGCGACAACTCCAAACCCTCCCGCGCTCGCGCCGTGGCGAAACAGCACCAGCATGCCCATTCCTATCGCCAAGCCAGCGAAGATCGCCGCATAGGGCACCGCAACGGTTGAGACATCGATGTACAGCCGGTGCATCCCCGTGCCAAGCGAGATGAGACCCACTGTCACGAGGGTTTTGATGGCAAATGTGCGCCCCATGCGCCTCCAGGCGAGGTAGTAGAAGGGCACATTCACCACAAAGAACACCAAGCCGAGCCGCCAGCCGGTGGCATACGTGACGAGGAACGACACGCCTGCGAGCCCGCCGGAGACGCCTTGAATCTCGTGCAAGAGGAACATTCCCCACGAGATCATGAACGCGCCCGTGACGAGGGCGATCGCATCTTCCCACAACGCATGTTTGCGAATCGCGGGCACGATCTCTGCGGAGTCCACGCGCCCATCATGCGCCTTGCGTACTGCGCGGGAAGCGTTGCGACACGGCCGACGTTGTGATTGACATGACGACAATCACGGACTTCCGCGCGGATACGTTGGCTGGCAACGCCCTAGACCTATCCGAATATCGCGACCAGGTGGTGCTGGTGGTCAATACCGCGAGCAAGTGCGGATTCACGCCCCAATTTGAGGGACTGCAAGAGCTCTACGAT
>CAYMRO010000022.1:1192-14353 GCA_964392875.1 uncultured Demequinaceae bacterium | reverse complement strand
GGGGGGGGGGGGGGGGGGGGGGGGGGGGGGGGGGGGGGGGGGGGGGGGGTGGGGGCGGGGGGGGGGCTCGGGCCGGGCCGGGTCCGGTCGGAGCCCGGAACGTGAGGGTTGCAGGGCCACCAACCTTGCGATGTCGCCCGGGGTGGGGCCACGAACGTCAATGCCTGCGGAGCACCATCCCCCTGGGCGGTGAATTTTCTGCTTCCAGGGGGACTCACGACGGATAAGTCCCCCTGGAGCGTGAACCGGGACCTGCGAGACGAGGGCGGGCCGCGAGGCGGGAGCTGCGAGACGGGGGCGGGGCGGAGTGGGGCTTGGGCGGGGCCGCGAGGCGGTAGCTGCGTTAGGCGAACAGCGCTTCGCCCACGTACTCGCCCGCAGCAATCCCACCTGGCACCGCAAAGAGCGCCGATCCAGTGGTCTGGAGGTACTCAAGCGCCAGCACGTCTTGCGAGGACAGTCGGTTCTGGATCGGCACAAACTGCGTGCGCGGGTCACGCACATACGCAAGGAAGAAGAGCCCGGCATCGAGGCGCCCCAGCGAGTCGGATCCGTCCGTGAAGTTGTAGCCCCGCCGCAGCATGCGCTGGCCCTTGTTGGCGTCCGGGTGGGAGAGCGCGACATGGCTGTCCGTGGGAATGAGTGGCGAGCCGTTGGCGCCTTCGCGAGCAAAATCCGGTTCCGTGAACTCGTTGCCGCCGCTGAGCGGTGCCCCGGAGCCTTTGGTGCGGCCGATGCTGTCTTCCTGGCCTTTGAGCGACGTGCGGTCCCAAATCTCTGCGCGAATCTGAATTCGGCGCGCTACGAGGTACGAGCCCCCGGCCATCCAGGACTGGCCGTCCCCGGCGTCGGCCCATACAAAGTGTGAGATGTCGCCACTGTCTTCCGCGTGCAAGTTGCGCGTGCCGTCCTTGAAACCCAGCAGGTTGCGCGGCGTGACTTGCGCCTTGGTGGTGGAGGAGGTGCGGCCAAAGCCCAACTGTGCCCAGCGGATGGCGGCCGTGCCGAACGCTATGCGTGACAGGTTGCGGATGGCGTGGACCGCCACTTGGGGGTCGTCGGCGCATGCCTGAATGCAGAGGTCGCCGCCGGTGAACGCGGGGTCGAGCATGTCGCCGCCAAAGTGCGGGAGGTCAATGAGCTGCGCGGGACGCTTGCTCGCGAGCCCAAATCGATCCGTGCCATCGGCGGCGGTGAACAGGGTGGGGCCAAAGCCAAACGTGATGGTGAGGCCCGACGCTGGCAAGCCAAGGGCCTCGCCCGTGTCATCCGGCGGGGCTTGGTACGCGCCGCCTACGGCTCCGCCGCCAAGTTCGCCGCCCGCCATGAGTGTTTCGGCGGCGACGGTCCACTGCTGGAGCAGAGCGATGAGGTCGTCGCGCGAGTTGCTCGTGACGTCGAACGCGGCAAAGTGCAGGCGATCCTGCTGGGCTGTCACGATGCCGCTCTGATGCGCCCCGCGGAAGGCGTAAGAGTTGAGCGTGAGATTCTCTGCGCTCGCCCTGCCCAGTGCGAATCCGCCCACGCCACCGAGCGCAGCCGCGCCTGCGACTGCTCCGGCCACGCCCAGCACCGCGCGCCGCGAGGGGCCGTTGGGCGCCTCGGGCGACTCCTCGCGCGGTTGCTCGGAAGGCTTGGACATGGGTTCTTTCTACAGGCCAGCGGAACGATTACGAAACGGCGGCAGCGGTAAGCTGCGAGAGCGGTTCGCTGAGTGCATCGACCGCGTTGGAGAGCTCCCTGACCTGCTCGGGCGTGAGGGTTGTGTAGAGCACAAAGCCCTCGTCGATGGAGCCGTACTTGGCGAGCAGGGCGTTGAGGTCGGCGAAGCGCGTGTCGAGGGTCTTCACAAGGTCAGGATTGGACTCGTTGACCACGTCCCTAAGGACCCCAAACGCCACGGAGGCGCCCTCGATGTTGGCCTGGAAGTCCCATAGGTCGGTGTGCGACCACGTCTCCTCCTCGCCAGTGACCTTGCTCGCGGCCACCTCGTCAAGCAATCCCTGAGCGCCGTTGCCGATTTGCGAGGCGTTGAGCGTGAAGTCCCCCGCGTTGACCTCATCCGAGAGCGTGCCGATGTTGGCGGTGAGGCCGTCTGCGAGCGCCACGCGCTGAGCATCCGTGAACCCAGAGCCCTCGGCCGGCGGCCAGAGGTCCTTCTCAATGGCGTGCCAACCGGTCCACGGCTCGCCCTCCGCGACGTCGGCCTCGCGGGCGTCGGTCTTAGGGTCAAGGTCGCCAAACGACTCCGCGACGGGCTCAATGCGCTCCCAGTGCACGCGGGCATCGGCGTAAAGGCCGCGCGCTGTGTCGTAGTCGCCCGCCTTGTAAGCCGCTACAAACTCGGCGGTCTTGGCAACGAGCGTCTGCACCTGGTCCTTCACATACAGGATGTATTGGTCCGACGCTGTGGCGAGTTGCGCTTCCCGGTCTGCGTTTGGCGCAACGGTGGATTCAGACGCGGTGACCGCGAATGCGGTTGATACGCCGTCGCCAACCATGCCCGGCTTGCATGTGGCGAAGTACGAGCCTTGAGGCACGCGCACCACGAGATCGCGAGTAATGCCGGGGCCCAGATTCTCGAGTTCGGAGATGATTCGCAGGCCGTCTTCCGCCATGAGCTCGAATTCGGTGACTTTGGAACCGTCGTTGGTCACGGTGAAGGTGATCACGCCAGCGGGCGCGGTGGCAGTGGCCACCACGCAGGAGTTGTCTTTGGCGCTCACGGCGATCTTGGCGGCGTCAGTTGAATCGTTCGGCACGCAAGCGGAGAGCACGAGGGCGCCAACGGCGGCGAGCGCAGCTGTCGCCAGGGTAGTGGGGAAAGTCATGGTGTCCTTGGCTGTCAGGCGCTCGTGAGAGCGCTGGGGGCAGGGGAGGAGGTGCGCGGCCCAGAGGCGAACGCGGTGCGAACAAAGAAGAACATCACCGGGACGAGGTACGCCACATAGGCCACCGCCTGCAGCACGGTGGTCTGGGGCGAGAAGTTGAAGATGGCCTTGAGGAAGGTGCCGCCTACGGACGTTGGCGGAATGGTGGTAGAGACGTCCCAGGCCAACGTGTTGAGTCCCGGCAGGATGCCCGCCTCTTGAAGGTCGTGCACGCCGTAGGCGAGCACTCCAGCGGCCACCACAATCAGGAACACGCCTGTCCACTGGAAGAACACTCGCAGGTTGAGGCGAATGGCGCCGCGATAGATGAGGACGCCAAGCACTACGGCCGCGCCAAGGCCAAGCAGGGCGCCGATCACTGGTTGGGCGGTGGAACCCGCGCTCTGGATGCCTGCCCATAGGAATAGCGCAGTTTCCAGCCCTTCGCGGCCAACGGCCAGCAGGGCCATGGCCACTACGGCTCCAGAGCCCACGCTGATGGCCCTTTCCATGGAGCCCTCAAGTTCGCCCTTGAGCGCCCGGGCGTTCTTGGCCATCCAGAAGATCATCCACGTGATGAGGCCAACGGCGACGATGCTCAGGATGCCGCCGATTGCTTCTTGCGCCTCAAAACTGAGGCCTTGCGGCCCGAGCGTGAGGAGTGCCCCAAAGGCGAGCGACACCACTATCGCCACGCCCACGCCTATCCACACTCGGCTCAAGAGGTGGCGACGCTCGGTCTTCACGAGGTAGGCCACGAGGATGCCGACTACGAGTGACGCCTCCAGGCCTTCTCTGAGACCAATGAGGAAGTTGGCGAACATGCGGTGGCTTTCCCTTGGGGTGTTGGGGGGCGGCGCGTACACGCGCCAAGCCGAGACTAGGGCCGCGAACTAGTTTTGCGCAAGTCTCGTGTTGCGTTATTCGGCAATGGCAACGGCAGCAATGTCTGCGATATCGCAGATCAGCATGCCAGCAGTCACACTCGCGCCAACTGTCAGCGCGAGGCCCGTGATCACGCCCGCCTTGTGCGCGGTGAGCGGCTGTTCCATCTTCATGGCCTCGAGCACCACGATGAGGTCGCCTTCAGCCACCTCCGCGCCCTCCTCAACGGCGACCTTCACGATCGTGCCCTGCATTGGGGAGGTGAGTGACGTGCCGCTGGCCGTCCGGGTTGGCCCACCAGTGCGTCGGGCACCGCGGCGCACTGGGCCACCGGCGCGCGCCCTGCCGGCCTGTGCGAGCGCCGCGGGCAGCACTACCTCGAGGCGCTTTCCGCCCACCTCCACGATGACGCGTTCGGTAGCCAATTCCTCGATGGCTTCAGTTGGGGGGCCCGACGCTGCGAGCGAGGCAACCGTGGCCGCGAACTCCGTTTCAATCCAGGTGGTGTAAATACCAAAGGCGCCGTTGGGTGCGGTGAACTCTGGGGCCTCCAGTACGGCGCGGTGGAAGGGGACCACGGTGGGGATGCCTTCAATTTCCAGTTCCGCGAGCGCGCGGCGGGCACGCTGGATGGCTTCGTCGCGCGTAGCTCCGCTGACGATGACCTTGGCGATCATGGAGTCGAAATTGCCGCCCACCGTGTCGCCCTCAGCGACTCCCGCGTCAACGCGCACGCCCGGTCCCGAGGGGAACTTGAGAGTGCGGAGCGTGCCCGGTGCGGGCATGAAGTTGGCCGAGGGATCTTCGCCGTTGATGCGGAACTCGATCGAGTGGCCGCGGGGCGCCTGCGGGATGGTGACGGGCTCGCCGGCAGCGATGCGGAATTGTTCCCGTACCAGGTCAATCCCCGTGACTTCTTCCGTTACGGGGTGTTCCACCTGCAGGCGCGTGTTGACCTCGAGGAAGCTGATGGTGCCATCGGAGCCCACCAGGAACTCGCACGTGCCGGCGCCCTCATAGTGCGCTTCCTTGAGGATCGCGACGCTCGCCTCAATGAGCTTGGCGTTCTGCTCATCGGTGAGGAACGGCGCGGGCGCCTCCTCCACGAGCTTCTGGTGCCTGCGCTGCAGGGAGCAGTCACGCGTGGACACCACCACTACGGTGCCGTGGCTGTCCGCAAGGCATTGGGTTTCCACGTGGCGCGGTTTGTCGAGGAACCGCTCAACGAAGCATTCGCCGCGTCCAAACGCCGCGAGAGCCTCACGCGTCGCGGAGTCAAATAGCTCGGGAATGTCATCAAAGCTGCGCGCCACCTTGAGGCCGCGGCCGCCACCGCCAAAGGCGGCCTTGATGGCCACCGGCAGGCCAAACTCCTGCGCAAACGCAATCACTTCATGGGCCGACTCAACCGGATCCGGTGTGCCGGGGACCAGCGGGGCTCCGGCGCGCTGCGCGATGTGGCGCGCGCTCACCTTGTCGCCGAGCGCATCGATGGCGGCTGGGCTGGGTCCAATCCACACGAGGCCAGCGTCGATGACGGCTTGTGCAAACTCAGAGTTCTCCGCGAGGAAGCCGTAGCCGGGGTGCACCGCCTCCGCGCCGGCGCGCTTGGCCACGTCGATGAGCTTGGCGATGTCGAGGTAGGTCTCCCTGGCGGTTGCTCCGCTCAGTGAGAACGCCTCGTCCGCGAGGCGCACGTGCGGGGCGTCGCGATCGGGGTCAGCGTAGACGGCCACGGACGTGAGCCCGGCGTCCTTGCAGGCGCGGATGATACGAACTGCGATCTCTCCGCGGTTGGCGATGAGCACAGAGTTGAAGGCAGTCACTTGGCAACGGTAGCGCCCAAGGTTTGTGTGGAGCGAGCCTGTTGGTAGGTGGCGGGCAAGTTTGGCTGGCGACACTACGGGATATGGGTGCGTTTGTAGGTTATATACAACGGATTTGGCCCGACGGCGTGGTTACGCGGGCGTAGGTTGTGGCCGTTCTACAAATTGGCTAGGCGCGCAGCTCGTGGAAAGCCACGCCGAGTTCCGCGAGGAGGTGACGCAAGAGAGGCAGGCTGACGCCCACCACGCCGTGATAGTCCCCCTCAATGGACTCCACGTAGGGGCCGCCCAGACCGTCCACGGTGAAGGCTCCGGCCACGTGGAGGGGTTCTCCAGTGGCAACGTAGGCGTCGATCTCGCTGTCCGTGAGCTCGGCAAAGTGGACCACCGTTGAGGAGGTGGCTCCGCTGGGCGTGCGTGGCGGGGTGCGCGCGTCGATGCACCAATGGCCCGTGTGCAGCGTGCCTGATGCTCCCCGCATGGACCGCCAGCGCTCGAGCGCCGTTGCGGCGTCCGCCGGCTTGCCGAATATCTGGCCATCAAACTCCAGCATTGAGTCGCAGCCCAGGACGATCGCGTTGGGGGCGTGAATGGCGACCACCGCCTCAGCCTTGGCTCGCGCGAGGGCGAGCACAGCGTCGGCCGCTGCGAGCGTGCCAGCGGCGGCAAGTACAGCGTCCTCATCAACGTGGGAAACGATCACGTGCGGCTCTATCCCAGCCGAGCGCAGAGTGGCCAGGCGGGCAGGGGACTGGGACGCGAGGACAAACGGGAGGGCCATGCGCAGAGCCTAACCGTGCCGCGCCCGCGCCCTACGAGTACTGCTTGACTTGCAGTGCGTAGAGCTCGGAGTAGAGGCCCTTGCTGGCAACGAGCTCGTCATGCGTGCCGAACTCCGCTATGCGCCCATCTCCCACCACCAGAATGGTGTCCGCCATGCGCACCGTGGAGAAGCGGTGCGAGACCAGCACGGTGATGGCGCCCGTGGTCTGCGCCACCCGGCGTGCGCCAAGGGCGTACTGCTCAAAGAGGTTGTGCTCGGCCTGTGCGTCCAGGGCGGAGGTGGGCTCATCCAGGAGCAGCAGCAGGGGAGCCTCGCGCATCATCGCGCGGCCAAGCGCGAGCTTCTGCCATTGGCCGCCGCTCAGGTCTGTGCCGCCCAGGTTGGACTTGCCCAGCGTGGTTGCCAGCCCGTTGCTGAGCCTGCGCATCACGTCCTCAGCGCGCGCCCTGTCGAGTGCTGCGGCCACTGCATTGGCATCGTCCACGTGGGGGAGGTCTCCCAGGCCAACGGTCTGCTGGGCGGAGAATTCAAAGCGCGCAAAGTCTTGGAATCCGGCGGAGATGCGCGAGCGCCAGTCCGCAACGGGCATGCGCGCAAGGTCCGTGCCGTCCACGGTGATGACGCCAGAATCTGGGTCATAGAAGCGGCACAGCAACTTGATGAGCGTGGATTTGCCCGCGCCATTCTCGCCAACGATGGCAACGGTGGAACCTGCCGGAATGGTGAGGTTAACGTGCTCCAGCACGGGGGTCTCGGTGCCCGGGTACGTGAAGGTAACGTCGTGGAGTTCGATGCCGGAGGTCAGCGTGGCGGGCACCGCCGAATCAGCAGGACGGCCCGCTTGGCGCTCCACCACGCCGCGCACCCAGCGGATTTCCGCGAACATCGAGGAGGTCCGCTGGAGTCCCTGCAGCATCGTCACCGCCGCGGTGACCTGGTTGTTTACTTGCGCGGCGAGCGTGATCACCATGAGCACGTCGCCTACGGTCGCGTGTCCGCGCACGGCATCGCGCAGCACCAGCAAGGTTGCGCCAACGTAGGCGACCGCAAAGAAGATCTGGCCCGCCGCGCGCAGCCATGCCGCCTTGTACTCGGCGCGCAATTCATGGCGAGTGGCCTCGTCCCAGGCGGTTTGCTGACGCCGCCGCACCTGGTCCTCGAGGCCGCACGTGCGCACCTCCTTGACGGGACCGGCGTCGGCGAGCAGTCCAAACAGGTGGTTCGCCTGGCGGGTGGCGGGGGCGCCGGCGGCGCGCCCAGCCTTGGCAACCGTCTCCGCCTTGCGTCCAAGCAGTAGCGGAGGGATGGCTGCAACCGGCAACAGCAGGAGCCATGGGGACAACGTGGCGAGCAGCGCGCCCGTCACTACCAGGGCCACAACGATTGCGACTCCGCCGTACAGCGTGGACACGGTGCCCCACGCGGCCCTGTCCGCCTCGCGGCGAATGTAGGCGATGCGGTCCGCGTAGTCGGCGCGCTCGTGGTGCTCCAGGCCAACGGAGCCGTTGGAGAGTTCGGCGATGTCGCGTTCGATGAGCGCCGACATGTCCTCGGCGGTCTTGAAGTAGAAGATGTGGGCGAAGTGGCCCGCGGTGAGAGCGAGGGTGGCAAGAACGGCAACTACTACGGCCCAGATGACCGCTGTGCGTGCCTCGCCGGCGATGGCGTTGTCAACGATTCCGCGTAGTCCAACGGCCGCGACCGGCATGGCGAGCGGCTCCACCATCATGAGCGAGAAGCCAAGGATGAAGTTGAGCCTACCCGCTCGCCACGCGAAGGCGGCGGTGTCGCGAATGCCCTTCCACAGTTCCATCACACACCGCCCATCATCGCGGCATCCGCGTCGTCATCGGCGTCGAGCCCTTCGCGGAAGCGCCGTGCCTGCAGCTCAAAGAGCCTGCGATACCGCGAGTCCGTGGACATGAGCACGTCGTGGGAACCCGCCTCCACCACGTGTCTCTCTTCCACCACGATGATGGTGTCCGCGCGCCGCACGCTCGAGAAGCGGTGGGAGATGAGCACCGTGGTGAGGCCCTCGGTGAGGGTCACGAACTGGTCAAAGAACTCCGCCTCCGCGCGCACGTCCAGCGCCGCCGTTGGCTCGTCGAGCACGAGTACGCGGGCGCCCTTGTCCACCGCGTACAGCGAGCGCGCAATCGCCACCCGCTGCCACTGGCCGCCGCTGAGATCTATGCCGTCCTCGTACGCCCTGGCGAGGATCGTATCCAGGCCGTGGGGAGCATCGGACAGTGTTTCCAGCATGCCCGTCTTGGCAGCTGCCGCCTCCACCGCGGCGCGGTCAGGAACATCGGATGCGGCACCCATCGCAATGTTGTCCGCCGCCGTGAACTCGTACCGCACAAAGTCTTGGAACACCACGGATAGCGTGCGCCGCCACTGCGTGAGCTCGATGTCTGCAATGTTCACACCGTCTATGAAAATGGCCCCAGACGTGGGTTCGTATAGCCGCGCGAGGAGCTTCATGAGGGTGGTCTTGCCCGCACCGTTGACGCCAACGATGGCCGTGGTCTTGCCGGCCTCCAGCGTGAGGTTGAGACCAGCGAACACCGTCTCCGCGGCGCCGGGGTAGGAGAAGTAGAGGTCTCGAAACTCGATGGAATGCACGGGCGCGCCCGCCGGAACATCGAGGGTGCCGCGAGGAGCCGTGTCCGCCGCGCGCACCGCCTTCTCCACTTCCCGCACCGCGCTCAGCGCGTTCATCCCAAACTGCGTAGACGTGTCCGATTCCGGGTAGTCGCGCGCCAGCATGAGCGCACCAATGAGCGCCTGCAGGCCAAGGGTGAAGGCCGTGAGCGTCATGATGCCCGACGCTAACTCGCCGGGGTTGGTACCGGAACCTGCCGCCTGGGTGGTGAGCGAGACGAGCGACCACAGCACCGCCACAAACGCGATCGCCGTGTAGACCAGGTAGGGCTTGAAATAGATGCGACGGCGCTCGCGGTCCACGGGGTCGGCGAAGTCGCTGTGCGCCTTCGCGTGACCCTTGGTCAGCCAGGGCATTGAGCCAAAGACGCGGATCTCCTTGGACGCGCTCGATCCCATGGAGATGTCCAGGAAGTAGCGGTAGCGCGTGCGCAGGTGGCCATTGTCCCGCCACAGCCGCGAATACGAGCGCAGCCCGCCGCGATTGCCAACGCGCAGAATCATGACCCCCGTCGCCATCGCAAGCGCAATCCACGGCCCAAGCAGCACAAGCACGATGACGAGCAACCCAATCAGCTGGGTGTAGCGCGCAATCAGATAGAGCATTCCGGCTACGGCGTTGCCCGGGGTGTGCCAATTGTTTTCGAACCGCATGCGCGCCTCGGAGAACGTTGCGAGCACCTCGCCGTCCTCGAGTGCGGCGATACCGACAGAGCCCGTGACGGCCGCGACAGCTTGGTCGCGGATCTTGCCGTCCACGGCGCGCTGCACGGCGAGACCGGTCATCTGCTGCACGGGCGCCAAGATCTGCCCCGCGACAAAGGCGGCGGCGGCAATCAGGAACAGTTCAACAACGCGGTCCCACGGTTGCGAGCCGATGCCTCCATCCACGGCTTGCGGCACCCCACCGATCATGGCCGATGTTGCAAGCATGAATACGAGCGGCAGGAGGCCCAGGACCAGGCTGATCAGCGCGAGGCCGCCAATTCGCCACCAACCCGCGAGAGGCATGATTTGCACGATGCGCATGCGGGCGAGGACTGCGGCGTCCCAGTAGGCAGCGCGCCGCGCGCGAAACGTTTCGGACACGCGCCTACTTTAGCCGCATGACCCCCGGGGTTGTCTAGGAGTTTGCGCCGTCAATCGACTCACACGCCGCTGCAACGTCGGTTGGCAAAAGCGCGGTGAGGAGCGAGATCGCCTCTTCCTGGCGCCCCGCGGGAATCCTGTCAAGCAGCACCTCACGCATGACTGCAGAGTGGGCCTCCCGAGCGTTGGCCATTGCCTTGACGCCTGCGGGGGTGAGGACGGCCCACGAGGCGCGGCGATCGGTTTCGCAGGCCTTGCGCTCCACGAGCCCCAGCTCCTCGAGCCGCGTGATCGCGTGGCTCAGGCGGGACAGCGAGGAATCGGCGGCGCGCGCAACGTCGGCGAGCTGTACCTGGCCATCGGGGTTGTTGGCGAGGGTGTCCAGCAACATGTATTGGAAGCGGGAGAGGCCCGTGGTTGCGCGCATACGCTCGTCGATCATGCCCGGCACGGTGGTGAGCAGCGCGTTATAGCGCGCCCACAGCAAGCGCTCACGCTCGGTGTCCACTGCCGCTTCCATGACAACAGTGTAGTCGTTGACCCCTCAACTAACCGGGCGATAGGCTCCGGCAGGACAAATCACGCTAAGGGAGAAAATCATGGAAATCGCCTACTGGATCTTTGGCGGACTGCTGGCAGCCGCCTTTTTGGTCACGGGCGCGTTCAAGTTGTTCACTCCCAAGGCGGGCCTCAAAGCCAAAGGCATGGACTGGACGGACGATTACTCGCCCGCGGCAATTCGCGGTATTGGCCTGGCCGAGGTGCTGGGCGCGGTCGGCGTGATTGTGCCTCCCTTAACCGGAATTGCCGCGTGGCTCGCGCCCGTAGCGGCCGTAGGACTGCTGCTCGTCATGATTGGCGCCATTCGCACTCACCGGAAGCGCGGCGAGAACATCGTTCCCAACTTGGTACTAGGGGCGCTCGCCGTGGTGGTGGCTGTGCTGGGGTTCGCGGTCTGGCTCTAGCCGGGTTCAGCCCTGCGGCACGCGCCCGCGCGCAAGGTCCATCATCGCTTTGGCGGTAGCGCCCAACTCCCGCACGTGCCCGCGGATGGTGTGCTCGCCAAGGATGGGCGGCGGATACGCGCCCTGCGCCTCGAGCCCCAGCCGCTCGCACAGCCACACGGCACGCGGCAAGTGGAACTCCTGCGTCGCCACGATCACCGAGCGCATCCCGTACTCGTCTCGCGCCCGCACGCAGCTGGAGTACGTGTCCACGCCCAGCGGGTCCTCAATGATCACGTCGGCGGGCACGCCCGCGGCCTCCGCAACGCGCCGCATCACCACCGGCTCCCCGTAGCCCGAGGAGTCCTCGCCCGCGCCGCTCATGATGATGTGGCTCACGAGCCCCTCGCGGTATAGCCGCACCCCGGTCACCACGCGCTCGCGCAAAAACCTGCTTGGCCGGCCGTCTGCCCACACCCGGGCGCCCAACACAAGTGCAGCGTCGGCCCTTTCAAAGGTGCCCGACGCTATGGGATGCCGGGTACCAACGGTTGCCAAACGCGCGGTGAGGGCTGGCGTAAGGACGGCGGCGGCGCTCGCGGCCAGGGCGGTGACGGCCACGGCTGGGTAGGACGGGCGGCTCATGCCTTGACAGTACGTTGCTGGCGCGCCCGGTTCTACTTGCCGCCAACTTGCTGGCCACCCGCTTACTAGCCGCCGGGGGTGCGGCCGCTCATGACGTCGAGCAGTGCCTTGGCCTCCGCGGGCACCTCGCGCAAGTTCCCCACCACCGTGCCCTTGGTGGGAGTGATGGGCGGGAACGCGCCCTGCGTCGCCAGGCCAGCGCGGCCGCACAGCCACACCGCGCGATACGAGTGGAACTCCTGCGTGGCCACGATGACGGACTGCGCGCCAAACTCGCTCTTGGCACGCGCGCACGAGGAGAACGTGTCCAGGCCAAGGGGGTCTTCAACGATCGCCTCGGCGGGCACCCCCATCTGCTCGGCTATGGCGCGCATGATGGTGGGCTCACCGAGTCCGGAGGAATCGTGACCGTCACCGCTCATGATGATGCGGTCTACGTATCCCGCCTGGTAAAGGTCCACTCCCACGGCAATGCGATCGTGCAGGAAGGGTGACGGCGAGCCGTCCGGATGGACGCGGGCGCCTAGCACAAGCACCGCGTCCGCGTGCTCAAACGTCCCGGCGGCGGGGTGAATATCGGTCCACGTCTGCGCTCGCACGATGACCCACGGCGTAAGCGCGATCACCGGTATCAGCACAATGACCGCCACCAGCCACCGATACCGAGAGGGTATGAGCTGGCGGCGTGCGCGCGGGCTTACCTCAGTGCGTTCCGCCACGCCGCATCCCCCCGGCTGAACGGCAGCATCAACCGGCTGCCGCTCATGGTGCGCGTGCGGTCCATCCACGAGGAGGTGGGCGCGCCCGGCACCTCCTCCTCTGCGGAGGATGCCATTGCCGCCACGCTCGCGACGAGCGCCGCGAGCTCCTGTTCGTTGACGGAGCCGCGCACAATCTTGAGCGACGATGCGGCGGCGAGCAGCTCCTCCTGGCGCGTCACAGCGGGATGTTCCCGTGCTTCTTTGGCGGCAGGGACGCGCGCTTGGTGCGCAGCGCTCGCAGCGCCCGAACCACTTGCTCGCGGGTCTCGGATGGGGCGATGACGGCGTCAACGTAGCCGCGGTCGGCGGCGTCGTAGGGGTTGACGATCGCGTCTTCGTATTCAGCGACCAGTTCCGCGCGGCGCGCCTCAGCGTCGCCACCCTCCTCGGCAACAGCGGCAAGCGCGCGTCGCTGCAAGATATTGACGGCGCCCGACGCTCCCATCACCGCTATCTGGGCAGTTGGCCAGGCGAGGTTGACGTCGGCACCCAACTGCTTGGACGCCATCACGATGTACGCGCCGCCGTAGGCCTTGCGCGTGATCACGGTCACGAGCGGCACGGTGGCCTCGGCGTACGCGAAGATGAGTTTTGCGCCGCGGCGAATAATGCCCTGGTATTCCTGGTCCGTTCCCGGGAGGAAGCCCGGCACGTCCACAAAGGTCAGCACGGGGATGTTGAAGGCATCGCACG
>CAYMRO010000022.1:0-1092 GCA_964392875.1 uncultured Demequinaceae bacterium | reverse complement strand
AGGAAGCCCGGCACGTCCACAAAGGTCAGCACGGGGATGTTGAAGGCATCGCACGTGCGCACAAACCGCGCCGCCTTCTCCGCGGCGTTGATGTCCAGCGTTCCGGCCATGGCAAGCGGCTGGTTTGCCACCACGCCAACGGAGTGCCCCTCCACGTGACCAAAACCCACCACCACGTTGGGGGCGAACAGCTGCTGGATCTCAAAGAACTCGCCCTCGTCAAGCACGGCCTGGATGACCGTCTTCATGTCATACGGCTGGTTGGCGCTGTCCGGAATGAGGGTGTCGAGGGCGGTGTCCTCCTGGGTCAGTTCCAGCTCGGCCGGAGCGTCCCAACTGGGCGCGTCGCTCAGGTTGTTTTGCGGCAAGAACTGCAGCAAGTGCTGCACGTAGTTGATGGCGTCGTCCTCGTCCGAGGCGAGGTAGTGCGCCACTCCGGACTTGACGTTGTGTGTCTGCCCGCCGCCAAGCTGCTCAAATGTGACCTCTTCACCCGTCACGGACTTGATGACGTCCGGACCGGTGATGAACATTTGCGAGGTGCCGTCCGCCATCACGATGAAGTCAGTGAGCGCGGGGGAGTACACGGCGCCGCCGGCACTGGGACCCAAGATGATGGAGATCTGCGGGATCACACCGGACGCCGCCACGTTGCGGCGGAAGATTTCCGCGAACTGCGTGAGCGCCGCAACGCCTTCTTGGATGCGTGCCCCGCCACCGTCGCTGATGCCAATGAGCGGCACGCCCGTGCGCAGCGCAAAGTCCTGAACCTTGGCGATTTTCTGCCCGTGCACTTCGCCAAGCGAGCCGCCAAACACCGTGAAGTCTTGGCTGTAAACGGCCACCTGGCGGCCGTCGATGGTGCCGTAGCCGGTCACAACGCCGTCGCCGTACGGCCGGTTCTTCTCCAGCCCAAAGTTCTGGCTGCGGTGGCGCGTGAGGCGGTCCAATTCCACAAACGAGCCGTCATCAAGCAGGGCGTCAACGCGCTCGCGGGCGGTCTTCTTGCCGCGCGCGTGCTGCTTTGTTTGGGCGGCTGATTCCGGAGTGGTGACGGCGGCATCAACACGCTCGTGGAGCTGCTCCAGAGCG
>CAYMRO010000021.1:0-14365 GCA_964392875.1 uncultured Demequinaceae bacterium | reverse complement strand
AAAACCGCCGGTAGTGCCGTCGGCGTCCATCGAGTTGAGCAGAATTTCGCCCGCGCCCAGGTCTGCACCCCGGTGCGCCCACTCGATCGCGTCGATCCCGGTGCCACGACGCCCGCCGTGAGTGGTGACCTCATACCCACTGGGGGTGGAAACGCCCTCGCCGCAGCGTCGGGCATCCACGGACAGCACCAGCACCTGGCTACCAAACCGCTCCGCAATCTCCGCAATCAGTTGGGGACGCGCAATGGCGGCGGTGTTGACGCCCACCTTGTCGGCGCCCGCGCGCAGCAGCGCGTTGACGTCGTCGGTTGAGCGCACGCCACCGCCAACGGTAAGCGGCACAAACACCTGTTCCGCGGTGCGGCGCACCACGTCAATCATCGTTTCCTTGCCCGACGCGGAGGCGGAGACATCGAGGAACGTCACCTCGTCCGCGCCTTCCGTCCCGTAACGTGCGGCCAGTTCAACTGGGTCGCCGGCATCGCGGAGGTTGGCAAAGTTGACGCCCTTGACCACACGGCCCGCGTCAACATCGAGACAGGGAATGACCCTGAGCGCAACACCCATCACTCCACCGGTGTCCATACGTCGAGAATGTCAACAACGAAAACGAGCGTCCCCTGGTTTGGGTAGCCGAATTCCGGGGGCGCCACAAACAGCACTTGCGAGCCAACCGTCTGGTCCAAGAGAGCCTGATCCCACGCGGGAATGACCTGGCCCGTGCCCAACTGCACCGCGAAAGGCGCCGTGTCCGTGGGCCACGAAGAAGCGAACTCGCTGCCGTCGTCCCAGTGCACCGCCTTGTAGTTGACGAGGAAGTACGAGCCTTCCTTCACTTGCGGGCCGTTGCCTTGAATGAGGGTCTCAGACTGCACGGCGGTGGGCTCGTGGAGCGACTCCGGGATGGTGACTGTTGGCTCGCCAGTGTCTTCGTTGCGCGTCACGGTTGGCAGGTCCGTGCGCTGCTCGATGTCGGTGCCGACTGCGCGATCCGAAAGCACGTCCACAACCAGGGCGATATCGGGTTCCGGAGAGGATCCCTTGCCCGGCGTTGGAGTGAGGCTCTGCGCCTCTTGAGCTGGCGCAACGACGAGCGCGCGTGCTCCCACGTTCGCGTTGATGAGGAGGTCGTAAAGCTCGTCGCCCAACACCTCGCGCGCGAGCACAAAGGAGCGCGGCAAGCCGTCAAAGGTGTTGATGCGTTCGGTGCCGTCCTTGAGGGACACGCCGTAGATGTCCAGCAAGAGCGGTTGGTTGTTCTGCAGCGCCGCGCCGTCGCCCTTCCAGAAGATCTTGCCCTGCGGCTCCGTGAAGGTCTCGCTGTTTGGCAGCGTGATTGTGGGTGCGAGCGCCTCCGACTTGCCGATGACGATGTCATTGATGTCAGCGGAGCCGCCTTGCGATCCCGAGGCGTCCGGGCCCGCTTCGGAGCACGCCGCCAGCGTGAGGGCAGCAGCGAACGCAAGCAGCAGCGTGGCGGCACGACGGCGCATCACAGACCCTCCAAAGGTGTAAGTAGGCGGACCTTCCAGTATATGGAATGAGGGGCCGTCAGAGCGAATCGATGAGCTCTTCGACCCTCTCATCCGCACTGCGGAACGGATCCTTGAGCAATAACGTACGAGACTCCGCGCCTGTCACCTTGAGGTGCACCCAGTCCACCGTGTAGTCACGGCCGGCTTCCGAGGCGGCCTTGACGAATTGCCCACGAATGTGGGCGCGAGTTGAGGTTGGCGCGGTGGTCTTAGCCGCTTCGATGCGCTCGTCGTCGATGATGCGCCGCACCAGACCCTGCGATTGCAGGCGATAGAACAGGCCGTGCTCCGGCGAGACATCGTGGAACGCGAGCTCGAGCCGCGCGAGGCGCGGATCCGCGAGATCGCACGCGAGCCGCTCTTGGTAGCGCATAACGATCTTGTGTTTGATGGCCCAATCGAGTTCGGTCTCGACCAGTGCAAAATTCTGCGTGCGAACGGCATCGATTCCGCGTTGCCACAGATCGAGGATGTCGTTCACCTCAGCATTGGGCTCAATGACGCCGCCAACGTGGCTTGTCACCAAGTCGAGGTACGCCTGCTGCACCTCCACAGCAGTCAGGTGGCGGCCGTCGGCCAGTTCTACGGTGGCGGTGCCGGAGAGGTCGTGTGCAACGTCGCGAATGGCCTGCATCTCGCGCGCGAGCGCGAGGCCCGGCATCTGGGCGCGGGCTTCCATGATGCGCAAGATGAGGTCAGTGGAACCCATTTTGAGCAAGGCCGTGGATTCCGCCATGGTGGAATCGCCAACAATGACGTGCATGCGACGGTAAAGCTCTGCATTGGCGTGCGGCTCGTCGCGTGTGTTGATCATGGGCCGCGAACGCGTGGTGGCTGAACTCATGCCCTCCCACATGTGATCCGCGCGCGGCGAGAACGAGAAATGGGCGCCTTGGGGCGTGCGCGTGATGCATCCCGCACCCGTGACAATCTGACGCGTGACCAGGAACGGCAGCAACTCGCTCGCGAATGCCTTGAAATCCGCGCGCCGGCGCACCAGGTAGTTCTCGTGACAGCCGTAACTATTGCCTGACGAATCGGTGTTGTTCTTGTAGAGGTGGATGGTGCCGTCGATGCCGGCGGCGCGCAGACGCTGCTCTCCCCCGGCCACGAGATCCTGGACTATCCGCTCCCCTGCCTTGTCCAGCGCGATGAGGTCCGTCAGGGTGTCCGCCTCAGCGGTTGCGTATTCAGGGTGCGCGCCAACGTCGATGTACAGCCGCGAGCCGTTCGTCAGGAAGACGTTCGAGGACCGCCCCCACTGCACCACCGAGTGGAAGAGGTGCCCCGCGACCTCTTCTGGGGTCACTGGCCGGCTCGCGGTTACTGCTGACTGTGGCAGTGGCGCGGCGTGCGAATTTGACGTGTCCAGGTGCAAGCCAAACTCGGTCTCGAGCCCAAAGATGCGGCGGGCCGGATCAACCTCGAGCGGCGGCGGGACCTCGGCGCTGATCAACGCTTACTGGCCATGCTTACTGGCCACCCTTTTGCACAAATGACCGCACAAACTGCTCGGCGTTGACCTGCAGCGAGCCGTCGATCTCGTCGAGGAGCGCATCGAGGGCATCCGTAGACGCGGCGGGAGCGGTGGGCGGTGCGGCGTCATCAGGGACGTCGTCATCGAAGGAATCGGCGTTTACGTTCTGCTGAGGCATGGTTCGAGTCTACCCGCGCAGCAATTCGTCGATGAGGGGATGAGAGGCCGACGCTGGGTCATCCAGGTGCACCACTTCCAGTTGCCCATGGGCCGCGTCGCGGTCCAAGACAACGGTTGACCAGCCAGCGGCGTCCACGAGGTCTGGGCGGGCCGCCACGATGGAGCCGCGCAAGTATGCCCGCGTATTGGACGGTGGTGTGGTGATCGCCGCGGCTACCTGCTCGTCCGTGGCGAGACGCTCCACTTGTCCAGCGGCGGCGAGCCGCGTGGCGAGCCCTGTCCCCAGCTCGCTCCAGCGAATCTCAGCAGCCACGATGCGGGGATCGTCCCACGCAGCGTCGCGGCCATCCGCCGCGTACTTGGCGCGCATGCGGCCAAGCAACTGCAGCTTGGCCACCCACTCCACCTCGCGAGCGGTCTCAAAGATGTCGCGCGCAAGCCGTTCCAGGAGCGAATCCCACCGTGCCACTACTTGCGCGTCCACTTCGTTGGCCACGTAGTCCCGCGCGATCTCAAGCAGCGCGCGCTGCAACTGGAGCGCGGTGGCTTGCAAGCCGTCGGCCAATTCCAAGGCTTGGCGAAGCGTGAGGTCCCTGGAAACGCGCTGCACATCGCCAACCGGTTCCGCGAGAACCAAGGCCTCGAGCCGCGCGTCGTTGGCTTCGATAGCGGCGAGCACCAGGGACGTTGTTCCGAGCTTCATGAAGGTCGCAACGTCAAACAGCGTCGCATCGCCAATGATGATGTGCAGCCGACGCCACCGCTTGCGATCCGCGTGCGGCTCGTCACGAGAATTGACAATGGGGCGGCGAAGTGTGGTTTCGAGGCCAACCTCGGCCTCCATGTAGTCCGCTCGCTGCGAGATCTGGAAGCCTGGCACCTCGCCGCGCATGCCGAGCCCAACGCGACCCGCTCCGGTGTAGATCTGGCGCGTCACCAGATGAGCTGTGAGGAGGCGAGCAACGGTGTCGAAGTCAACGTCACGGCGGATCTGGAAGTTTTCGTGCGTGCCGTAGCTGGCGCCCTTGCCGTCAACGTTGTTCTTGTAGAGCGCCACCTCGGTACCCTCGGCGGCCGCGTACGCGCGGGCCGCCTCTAGCGCGATGAGGTCCCCGGCACGATCCCACACCACTGCGTCCAGCGCGTTAGTCACTTCCGGACCTGAGTACTCCGGGTGCGCGTGGTCCACGTAAAAGCGCGCACCGTTGCTCAGCACCGCGTTGAGGTGCGCCGGGTCTTCCCATGAGCCACGGCGGCGGCGTAGGGTGACGGCGTTTGCTTCCGCATTGAACTCGTGGGCGTCCGTGAGGAGTTCCGGGATGACATGCGTGCGGGGTCGCCGCACGCCGCGCTGATCCATGAGCGGGTCTTCGCCGCCGTAGTCCCAGCGCGTTGTGGCCTCGCCCGCCCACGCGCGGCACGCGCTCACGAGCAGGGACGAGAGCAGGATGGGGTTGGCACGAGGATCCGCGGGATCGGTGATGCCATACTCCGTCTCGAGGCCCACTATCCGTACGTCAGAACCGGCGCGCACGTCAGAAACCGCTGAGGTTCTTCGCGGCCACCGATCGCGCCTCCGCCAGTTCCTGATCCGCGGCGAATTCCAGGTGTGCCGTGCTGATGCCGCGATCCTGCCCGGCAACGGCGGCCTTGATGGCGAGCGTCTTCGCGCGGTCCACGACGTTGCGAATGAGCGCACCCGAGACAAACCTGTCCGCATCCTGGTGAGCAAAAATGCGTGCAACCGTGGCGCCGATCATGGTCCGGACAGTCGCCAGGTGGTCGCCATTGTGCGCGGCGACTTCGCCGGCGCTGAGCGGCAGGTCCGGCGTCAGGTATTTGGTGAAGATGTCTGCCGCAGCCGGGAGATCAGGCCGCGACACCTCGATCTTCACGTCGAGGCGTCCGGGCCGCAAGATGGCGGGGTCGATCATGTCTTCGCGGTTTGACGCGCCAATCACGATGACGTTGCCAAGCGCCTCCACGCCGTCAAGCTCGGTGAGCAGCTGGGGAACGATCGTGGTCTCCATGTCAGAGGACACACCCGAGCCGCGAGCGCGGAACAGCGCATCCATCTCGTCAAAGAAGACCACCACAGGGGCGCCGGAGTGCGCCTTGGCACGAGCGCGCTCAAAGATGGTGCGGATGTAGCGCTCTGTCTCGCCAACGTACTTGTTGAGCAGCTCCGGTCCCTTGACGGACAGGAAGTACGAACGGTCCTTGCCTGCCGCTTCCGCGAGCGAGTGCGCAACAGCCTTGGCGATAAGGGTCTTGCCGCAGCCTGGAGGGCCGTAAAGCAAGAGCCCGCGCGGCGGCCGCAAGTTGTGCTCCACGTAGAGTTCCGGATGCCGCAGCGGCAACTCAATGGCGTCACGGATGCGCTCGATCTGCTGGCCAAGACCACCGATGGATGCGTAGTCCACATCTGGGACTTCCTCCAGCAGCAGCGCCTCCACGCCGGTGCGCTCAACGCGCTCGCTCGCGAGCCCGGTACGCGGCTCAAAGATGACGGTGTCTCCTTCGTGGAGCCTGCGCTGTGCCTCGCCGCCGATGAGCTCCACCACGCGCTCGTCTTCGCCGCGCGCCACCACCAGCACGCGAGTGTCGTCAATGACCTCCCGCACAATCGCGGCTTGGCCAACGCGCTCTGGGTCCGCCACGTCCACAATGACGCTCATGGGATTGAGCAGCACCTCATCGCCTACCTGAATCTCGCGCTCAAGGGTGGGGATAACGGCAACTCGCATGCGGCGCCCGTTGGCAACAACGTCGGCATGCTTGCCAGCCTTGGCAACGTACGTGGCAAAGGTTTGCGGAGGGGCCGACGCTTCGGCTAGCTTCTCGCGCATCTCGTTCAGTTGGTCGCGGGCCAGGGAGAGCAGTCGCTGGAGTTCCGAATTGCGTGCCTCAAGCGAGGCGGTCCTGTTGTCGTTCTCTACGCTCATTGGCCTTCTCCGCTCACTATCGGGAATGTGGCATCGCCAACAGTTACGTCGCGTCGCACCTTCCGTACTTTCTTGTCGCTTACCGCACGCTCGCCCAGATCTTCCGGCGTCCACTCCTCGTCTACCGGGTAGGCGCCCTTAGCGGGCCTCCGATGGCGAATGGGCGCTTTCACGCCGGGGGCCATACGGCGCGCCGTGATGAGGAAGCCCGTGTGGCCTTGCATGCGGTGATCTGGACGGACCGCAAGACCCTCCAGGTGCCACGAGCGCAGCATCGTCTCCCAGGCGTGCGGCTCGGTGAACTCGCCGTGCTCCCGTAGCTCCTCGGCAACTCGCGACAGTTGCGTGGCCGTAGCGACGTAGGCGAGAAATACGCCGCCCGGCGCCAAAGCGTCGGCCGCTGCTTCGATGTTTTCCCACGGCGCGAGCATGTCGAGGATGATGCGATCAACGCTGTGTGGTTCGAGTTCGGTGACACGCTCCGCGAAGTCGCCTATCTCCACTCGCCAGGCGGGGTGGGTGCCGCCAAAGTGGGCTTCGACGTTGGCGCGCGCGATGACCGCAAAGTCTTCACGGCGCTCAATGGAAATGAGTTCGCCGTTGTCGCCAACCGCCCTCAGCAGAGACATCGTGAGGGCGCCAGAGCCAACTCCAGCCTCAACCACGCGGGCACCGGGGAAAATGTCCGCCATCTGGATGATTTGACCCGCATCTTTGGGGTAGATCACGGCGGCACCGCGCGGCATGGACATCACGAAATCGCTAAGCAAAGGGCGCAATACCTGGTAATCCGTGCCATTCGTGGAGGTCACCACGGAGCCGTCGGGCCGCCCAATGAGGTCATCGTGCTGGAACGAGCCGCGGTGCGTGTGGAACGTCTTACCTTCACCAAGAATGATCGTGTGATGACGACCCTTGGCGTCCGTGAGCTGCACGCGGTCGCCATTGCGAAGAACGCCGCGGCGCGCGTTGGCGCCTGCTGGTGAGGTGGTCATAGGGGTCAAGTCTAGAACGCCACCCCGGTGCCACTTGGCGGTCACTGGAAGGCCTTGACCACTTCCTCGAGGCGCACCACGCCCACCACGCGCTGGCCGTCGACAACGGCCCATGAGTCGGTGCGGCCGTACCACTCGCGCAGTGCGGCAATCAGTTCCTCACCGTCCAACAGTGGCGTCACCACCGCACCGCGTGGGATGGGGACGCTCACTGACTGCAAACCCTCTTCTGCGCGGCGCTCTGCCGGAACCCTGTCCATGGTGGGGACGCTCACGATGGCCGCCGGAGCGCCGTCGGCCGCGAGCACAACCACCTCCATCGCGCCCGCGCGCAACGCTCCCTCGCGAGCTGTCGCAACCGACACGGTGTGTGGCACGCCAATAGCGGGACGCATGAAGCCCCCGATGCTGACGCTCTCGCGACGCTCCTGCGCCTTCACGGAGTGAATGGCGGCGCTCGCGGCGGGCCAGATGATGCTGAAGATGAGCGCAGCGAACACCACATCGACGAGGTCCAATGCCTTCTGGCGCATGACCGAGTCGGCAAGCATCCATGCGGCCGCGCCAACGGCCACCACTCGGCCAGCCCAGCCTGCGACGAGCGTGCCCTTTAGTTGGTTCCCGCTGACGGCCCACACGATGGAGGACAGCACTTTGCCGCCATCGAGGGGAATGCCAGGCAAGACATTGAATATTGCGAGCAGCCCGTTGGCCCATACGAGCCACCCAACGACGTTGCCCGCCGTACCCGTGAGCACGCCAGACTGCACCGTCAACCAGGCGGCCCCAGCAACCACCGCATTGGCTACGGGCCCAGCGATGGCCGTGATGCCAACAACCCGAGGCGTGATGTTGCGAGCATCAAAGGTGGTGTGGCCACCCCACAAAGTGAGGACGATGGCGCTCACCTTGCGACCAAAGCTCCAAGCCGCAATCGCGTGGGCAAGTTCGTGGATGAATACGCTGACGAACAGCAGCACAGCGAGCAGCAAGCCCAAGGAGAAGGCCTCCGCTGTGACATCGCCGCCGCCCGCTGAACTGTAGATGAAGGCGAGCACCACCAGCATGATGAGCGTGGTGGGCTCCACCACGATGGCGGCCCCCTTGATGGACCCGAGCTTGATGCCCCGAATCTTGGTGGCGGCAGAGGTCATGTGGACAACCGTAACCGCTGGCCCGCGTGTGTCAGTGCAAGGTCCTAGGGTGGCGACATGAGCGATAGAGCACCGGCGCTGTCCCCCTCGCGCGCAGCGGATTTCAAGCAGTGCCCGCTGCTGTACCGCTATCGCGCCATCGATCGCATGCCGGAGCCGCCGTCGGCCGCCGCCACGCTGGGAACCCTCGTGCACGCCGTGTTGGAAGACCTCTTTGAACTGCCCGCTCCGTCACGAACTGAGGCCGCTGCGCTGGAGATGGTGCTTCCGCGCTGGCTGGGAATGCTGCAGGAGCGGCCGGAACTGGCAACGCTGCATCAGTCCGAGGCTGCGGAGGCGCAGTGGCTGGGCGACGCTCGGGAGCGCGTGCGCACGTATTTTGAATTGGAAAACCCCACCCGGATTGAGCCGGATGGACGCGAACTGCTCGTGGAAGTGCAGCTCGAAGACGGGCCGCTGCTACGCGGCATCATCGACCGTGTCGACGTGGCCGCTGATGGCTCCCTGCGGATCATCGACTACAAGTCTGGACGCTCACCTGCCCCGCAGTATTCGGGGGCCGCGAAATTCCAGATGAAGTTCTATGCGCTCGTCATTGAGCGGCTGCGCGAACGGCGGCCCGCACTGACGCGGCTCCTGTACCTGCGGGACGGGGTGCACATTGACTTGCGGCCCTCGGACGAGGACATGGCGGCTGTGGAACATGAGGTCCGGGAGTTGTGGCGCGAGATCACGGACGCCGCGCACACCGGCACCTTCCGGCCCAAGCGCTCCAAACTGTGTGGCTGGTGCTCGTTCCAGTCGTTGTGCCCAGAGTTTGGCGGTGCCTCACCCGCGCTCAATGCCGACGCCGTGGAGGCCGCCATTGGCGTGAGGCCAGTCGCCCAGTCGCACTAGTTGCCACACGGTAGGGAAAATCCCCGCGGCGTGCCAGAGTTGGCTCATGACTGCAACCACACCCGTCAGTTACGCGATCATCGGCTACGGCTGGCGTGTCCCCTTCTTCCTCAAGCCCGCACGCGAGTTCCCTGACAGCTTCCGGGTCACGGGCGTCATCACTCGCACGGCGGAGAAGGGTGAGGCGGCCACGGCGGCGTGGGGAGTGCCGAGTTGGCGCACCATCGGCGAAGCACTCGCTGCAGACAAGCCTGACTTCGTGATCGTGTCCGTCAGTTGGGACGCGTCTGCCGACATCGTGCGTGATCTGGTCGCCCGCGGCATTCCCGTGCTGTGCGAAACGCCGCCCGCACCCAACCAGTTGGAACTGGAGCGGCTGTGGGAAGACGTGGGAGCGTCGGGCCTGGTGCAGGTTGCCGAGCAATACCCGCTCTATCCGGGCCATCTCGCCCGGCGCGCGGTCATCGATTCCGGGGCCATTGGCGAGGTCAACGAGGTGGAGGTTTCTTCAACGCACATGTATCACGCGATGGCGATTGTGCGGCAAATGCTTGGCGTTGGCTTTGAGAGTGCGGAGATTCGCGCCATCGCCTCCGCCCACAACCTCGCCACCACCCTGACGCATGCCGGATGGACCAATGACCCCACTCCGCGGCCCGCGAAGACGGTGCGCGCGCTCATCTCGTTCGAATCCGGCAGGGTGGCGACCTACGACTTCACGGATAACCAATGGTGGAATCCGCTGCGGCAAGACCGCATTGCGGTGCGGGGCGGCCTAGGCGAGATCGTTGACTTGCGGGTCACGCAGCTGCTGGGAGAGCGCACCTTCGTCACGAGCCACCTGGAGCGCCGCCACACGGGTATCGAGCTCAACCTCGAGGGGAACGACCTAGACCACATCGCGCGGGGCAGCGACGTTCTCTATCAAAATGCCTGGAAAGGCTCGCGTTTTGCGGACGACGAGATTGCCGTCTCTTCCCTGTTGCACGCCATGGGCGCCTGGGTAGCGGCCGACGCTCCCCCGCCCTATCCCCTCGCGCAGGGTTCGCAGGACTGGGCTTTGGCACTCGCCGTGGAGGCCGCGGCCGAGTCTGGCGAGACCGTGACCGTGCCGCGTCAGCATTGGGGCTCGTCATGAGGGCGCCCGCCGCGGACGAGCGGCGCGCGCTGGGTTCCACGGGAGTGTCAGTTACGGCCGTTGCCATTGGCGGAAGCCCGCTGGGCTCCATGCCCAACACGTATGACTACGAGACGCCCACCGAGCGCGGCGTCGATACGGCGGTAGCCGCGCTCAACTCGTCGCTCGGGATGCTGGACACGTCAGCGGGCTACAACGAAGGCGAGTCGGAGCGCCGCATAGGCGAGGCTCTGCGCCGGGTTGGCGGGCTTCCGGCTTCTGTGGTGCTTGCCACCAAGGTGGATCCCGATTTCGTCACGGGCGCGTTTGATGGCGCCGCGGTGCGCCGCTCCTTTGAGGGGTCACTGGAGCGCTTGGGCCTGGAGCGCGTGGAGCTGTTGCATTTTCACGATCCAGAACGGATAGCGTTCGAGGACGCGATGGCGCCCAACGGCGCCGTCGCGGAGTTGGTGCGCATCCGCGACGAAGGGCTCGCAGGTCACCTGGGAGTGGCTGGCGGCCCAGTCTCGCTCCTGTCGCGATACCTGGAAACGGGCGTGTTTGAGGTGGTGCTGTCGCACAACCGCTGGACTCTCGCCGATCGCACCGCCGATTCCCTCTTCCAGCAGGCCCACAACGCGGGACTGGGCGTCATCAACGCCGCCCCGTTCGGTGGTGGCTCGCTCGTGCGCGGGTTCAACGCGGTGCCGCACTATTGCTACGGCCCCGCCACGCCAGCCACTGAACGCGCCATCCGTGCCGTGGAAGCGATCTGCGCGGACGCCGGGGTGCCGCTGGGTGCAGCCGCTTTGCAGTTCTCCACGCGAGATGAGCGCATTCACACCACCATCGCGGGCGTGTCTCGCCCGGAGCGCATCGCGGAGATTGAGGCATGGGCCTCGTGGGACATCCCAGGCGACGTGTGGGAGGCCCTGTTGGCAGCGTCGGGCACCGACGCTGGGCTCGGTTAGAGCTTTGTGGGGCTACTCCTCGTCAGCAAGGTCGTCGATGACCTTCCCCCCGGCGATCGCGCGAATCTCCGCCAAGGTCACCCGCTCGAGGTCCCTGACGCGGCTGAGCTCCGGCTGCGTCTTGATGGGCACGTGACGGCGCACGCCGATGGTGCGCGCGCCGGAAGCGAGGGCCGAGCCAACCCCTGCCGGTGAATCCTCGATCGCAACGCACTGCGTCACGTCTACGCCGAGCCGCGCGGCTGCCACCAGGTACGCCTCGGGATGGGGCTTGCCATTCGTGACTTCATCTCCCGTCACCACGGCCGCGAAAGCCTCGGGCACCCGGGCGAGCAGAGCGTTGGCCAATTGGCGGTAACTCATGGTGACCAGAGCGCACGGGATGCCGGCGGCGAGCACCACGTTGAGCAGATCAAACGCATCTTGCTGCCAGGGGGCGCGCTCCCGCACTTGCATCGTGACGCGGCCCGTGAGAAATTCCACGATGGTGTCGATGGGCATGCCCACCCCCCGCGCACGCAACTCCGTTGCGGTATTTACCAGGGGGTTTCCCACCTGACGCAGCCCGTCCTCCTTGGTCCAAGACACCCCAAACCTGGCGCACAGTTCAATTTCGGCGGCGATCCAATACGGCTCAGAATCGATGAGGGTGCCGTCCATGTCCCACAGGACGGCGGCGGGCGCGTTCGTATTCATAGGGCGCCAGTCTAGGCTGGGGAGATGGACCTCGATTCGGCCGACGTTCCGATCCCCGCTACCGAAACGCTCATGATTGCGGCGTTCGAAGGCTGGAACGATGCAGGCAACGCGGCCTCGGCTGCGCTGGACCACCTCATCCGTGTTTTGCGCGCAAAAGAGCACGCAACGCTTGACCCAGAGGACTACCACGACTTCCAGGTCAATCGGCCAGTAGCTTCGCGCGACGAGCGCGGCGAGCGCCTCCTCACGTGGCCCGGAACGGTCATCTACACGGCCACGTGGCGCGGTCAGCGCACGCACAAATTGGTGTTGGTGCGGGGCATTGAGCCGTCGATGCGCTGGCGCCAGTTCAGCAATGAATTGCTCGACTACGCCGCAGAGCTGGGCGCGACCACGCTGCTCACGCTTGGCTCGCTGCTGGTCGATTCGCCGCACACGCGGCCCCTTCCGGTTTTTCTCACCTCGGAAGATGCCGACGCTCGTGCCCGGCTCGATCTTGAGCGCTCGGACTACGACGGCCCCACGGGCATCGTTGGCGTGCTGGGCCACGACGCGCAGCACCGCGGCCTCACCACGTTCTCCATGTGGGTAGGCATTCCTCACTACATCGGGCACCCGCCGAGCCCAAAGGGCACCGTGCAGCTGCTGGGTCAGGTGGAACTGCTGGTGCGGGAAGAGCTCGAGTACGCGGGCCTGGGAGACGATGCCGAGGCGTGGGAGAACGGCGCCGACGACCTCATGGATGAGGACGACGAGATCGCCGCCCACGTGGCCCAGCTCGAAGCGATGGTTGACGAGGCCGCTCTGCCCGAGGCGTCTGGAGACGCCATCGCGGCCGAGTTCGAGAAATACCTTCGCAAACGCGACACCGGCAAGTAGCAACTGGCGGCAGCGCCCCGGCGGCTCGGCTAGGTCACGTGGCGGAGATGGCGTCTGTTGCCAAGAGCGCCACGATGACGGCTGCGAACCCAAACCGGTAGATCACGAACGGGATGAACGAGCCGTGCGTGATGAACCGCAAGAACCACGCGATCACGGCGAGCCCAACGAAGAAGGCGATCACGGCGGCAATGAATGTTGCCGCCAATCCGGGAGAGTTCTCTGCCTGCAACGTGTCCCATTCGGTGACTAGCTCGAACACGCCAGAACCAAGCACCGCAGGTATCGCGAGCAGGAACGAGTACCTTGCCGCGGACTCGCGCGTGAAGCCCATGAAGAGCCCGCCGGAGATGGTGCCACCCGAGCGCGAGACGCCGGGTATGAGCGCCAGCGCCTGCCACAGGCCAAACACCGTGGCGCGCCCCGCGTTGAGGTCCGCCAACTCGCGTCGTTTGGCACCGATCCGGTCCGCCCATGCAAGTACCAGGCCAAACAGCACCAATACGAGGGCCGTGAGGTAGAGGTTTCGGAAAGCGGTCTCGATGACGTCCTTCAGCAGCACCCCCAGCACCACCACGGGGATTGATCCCAAGGCTATGAACCACGCAAGCCGAGCGTCGGCGCTGTGCGCGCCAAACCTCGCCCGAGCGTTGGACCCATCACGCCCGGCCAAAGCCCTCCACCAGGCGGCGATGATGCGCGCGATGTCGTGGCGGAAATACAAGAGCACCGCGAGCTCGGTACCGATTTGGATCACTGCCGTGAACGCGGCTCCCGGATCCATGCCGCTTGGCAACAGCTCGCCGATGACCCTCACGTGGGCGGAAGATGAGATAGGAAGAAACTCGGTCAGACCCTGGACGAGACCGAGGATCACGGCTTCCCACCAACTCATGCACGCAACATTAATGCCCGCGCGTCGCGACGCGAGCCACCGTGTCATTGGGTAGCGTCACGTGCATGCAGATGCGCCGTGTTGGGACCACAGGACTCGAGGTTTCAGCGCTAGCGCTCGGCACCATGACGTGGAGCCGGGACACAGACGCCGAGGAGGCGGGCGAGCAGCTCGACTTATTCCTCGACGCAGGCGGCACGCTCATCGACACTGCGGCGTCATACGCGGACGGCGGTGCGGAGCTGCTGCTTGGCTCGCTCCTTGACGGCACGGTGAAGCGAACAGACGTGCAAATCGTCACCAAAGCGGGCATTCGCCGCACACCGCAGGGCGGCGTCATCGATTCGTCGCGCAACACGCTGCTGGACACCCTTGACGCCTCGCTGGCACGGCTGGGGACGGACCACGTCGATCTCTTTTTGGTTCACGTCTTTGACCCGCAGACTTCCATTGATGAGACGCTCCATGCTCTCGAAATCGCCGTCAACTCGGGCCGTGCGCGGTACGTGGGCGTCTCCAACTTCCCCGCGTGGGCAACTGCCGCGATGGCGGCAAAGGCCACCGGGCGGCCCGCGTTGGCAGCAACCGAAATGGAATACTCGCTACTACAGCGCGGTATTG
>CAYMRO010000020.1:0-14503 GCA_964392875.1 uncultured Demequinaceae bacterium | reverse complement strand
CGCCGAGGCGCAGATCTACCAGCGCTTTGGCTATCGTCTTGGCGCCCCAACGCTGTACCTGAACACGGGCCGCGGCATGGATCTGCGCGAGATCCCGGGTTCTGACGATCTGCGCATCGAGTTCGCCAACGCCAACATGGAGCTCCACGCGGCCGTGGTGCGCGAAGTCCTGGCGCGATGCATGCGGCCGGGAACACACGCAACGGTGGACGACCACCTCATGCGGGACATCTTCATCGATCCCGAGTTGTGGCGCGAGGGTTTGGAACGCCTGCGGGTGGCCGTGGTCTACGACGCCGATGGGCCAGCGGCATTCGCGACCTTCAAGCGCAAGCTCGAGTGGGAGAACGGCGAGCCTGGCGGCGAGCTGACCTTCTGGACGTGGGCTGCGGCCAACGCCGCGGCCGAGCGCAGGCTCTTTGCCGTGGTCAGCGACCTGGATCTGATGTCCAAGGTCAAGGCGCGCAACATTGCACTTGATGCTCCCCTGGTGCATCTGGTCAAGGACATCCGCAGCGCCCATTTCTCGGTCCGCGACAACCTGTGGGTCCGCGTGCTTGATCTGCCCAGGGCGCTAGCGGCGCGGACCTATGTTGCCGATGCCGACGTCACCGTAGCCATCACGGACAAGCAGCTTGCGGCCAATGACGGGCTGTGGCGACTGCACATCGAGAACGGCGAAATGACCGCCACCAAGGAAGGCGGGGTTGCGGCGTCCGCGGACGTCTCCCTGTCGATGCAAGAGCTCTCCGCCGCCTATTTGGGCGGCGTGACCATCGTCTCACTCGCCAACGCGGGGCTCGTCACTGGAATGTCCGACGCTGTGGCGGCTCTGTCGGCCGCGTTCGCCGGGGATATGAAGGCGGCAAGCGCGCTGAGTTTCTAGCGCGGCAGCGACTTGACGCCGTCGTGAATTGACGCCGTCGTGAATTAACGCTGCGCTTCGTATGCGGCCAACTGGTCGATGCGGCGCTGGTGACGCGGATCTTCGCTGAACGGCTCCGCGACAAAGGCGTCCACAAAAGAAATGGCCTCTTCCGTGGGGTGCATGCGCCCCCCAACCGCGATCACATTGGCATTGTTGTGCTGACGCCCTAGCGTTGCCGTCTCGAGGCTCCACGCGAGCGCCGCGCGCACGCCCGTCACCTTGTTGGCCGCGATCTGCTCGCCGTTGCCGGAACCACCAATCACGATGCCAAGGCTGCCGGGCTCGGCCACCACGGCCTCCGCTGCGGCAAAGCAGAACGAGGGGTAGTCGTCTTGCGCGTCGTACTCGAGCGCGCCGTGGTCAACCACGTCATGCCCTGCGGCGGTGAGGTGCTCAACGAGCGCGGTCTTGAGTTCGTAGCCGGCGTGATCGGATCCAATGTGAAGGCGCATGGCTCCATTGTGCCAGCCACGGCTTAGCCCAACGCGAAAGCGGACTGGAGCCAGCGTCGGGCCCCGTTAGGGTTGGCGCATGACGAGCGCCTCCGGCATTGATGCCGCCTCCCTGTCAGCAAGCGTCCGCCCGCAAGACGATTTCTTCAGGTACGTCAATGGGACGTGGCTGGACAGCCACGAGATCCCGGCGGATCGCGCTGCGGACGGTGCGTTCCACAAGCTTCGCGACGATTCCGAGGTGGCCGTCCGCGCGATCATCGAGGAGGCGCCAACGGACTCGCTCGTGGGCGCCCTCTACGCGAGCTTCATGGACACCGCGCGGCTGGACGAGTTGGGCGTGCAGCCCTTGGCCGAGGCCCTCGCGAGCATCGACAACGCGCGGAGCGCAGAGGACCTCGCGGTGCTGGTTGGGCAGCTGCAACGCGAGGGCACGGGCGGGCCCGTGGGCTACTACGTCTTCGCGGCAAAGGCGGATCCGGACTCGAACGTGGTGTACGTGCTGCAATCGGGCCTAGGGCTCCCCGACGAAGCCTTCTACAGCGATGACGCCCACGCCGATACGCGCGCCAAGTACGTGGAGCACCTCGCACGGATGGCCGCGCTCACGGGCGTGGAGTTTGACGCGGACGTGGTGATGGCCGTGGAGACGGCGCTCGCGTCCAACCACTGGGACGTGGTCAAGACTCGCGAGGCGGAGATCACGTACAACCCCACCACCCTTTCTGGGTTGGAGGCCGACGCGCCCGGCTTCCCGTGGCGCCAGTGGGCAGAGGCGATCCAGCTTCCCGCCGCGGCGCATGAGCTGCTGATCGCATGTGAGCCCTCGTATCTCACGGAATTCGCCAAGCTGTGGAATGAGATTCCGCTTGACCAGTGGAAGCAGTGGCTGCGGTGGCACCTCGTGGCCGCTCACGCCCCGTACCTGACCGCGGAGATCTCGCGCGCGAATTTTGAGTTCTACGGCACGGCACTGAGCGGTGCCACCGAACAGCGTGTGCGGTGGAAGCGCGCGGTGCAATTTGTGGAGTCCGTGGCGGGCGAGGTGGTTGGCCAGGAGTATGTGGCGCGGCACTTCCCGCCAGCCCACAAAGAGCACATGGACCGGCTCGTGGAGACGCTCGTTGAGGCCTATGGCGCGGCCATCGAAGAGCTGCCTTGGATGACAGACGCGACCAAGTCCAAGGCCCTCGCCAAGCTCGCGCAATTCACGCCCAAGATTGGCTATCCGGAGAAGTGGCGCGACTACAGCGCCCTGACCGCGGATCCCAATGATCTGGTGGGGAACATGCGCAAGGCATCAGCCTTCGAGGAGGACTGGGAGTGGGCCAAGATCGGCCGTCCCGTTGATCGCTCCGAGTGGCTCATGACACCGCAGACCGTCAACGCGTACTACTTGCCGGTGGCCAACGAGATCGTCTTCCCGGCAGCCATCCTGCAAGCGCCGTTCTTCCACCCAGAGGCCGACGACGCGGTCAACTTTGGCGGCATCGTCTCCGTCATCGGGCATGAGGTTGGGCACGGATTCGACGACCAAGGATCCAAGTACGACGGCACGGGCAAGCTCGACGACTGGTGGACCGAGGCGGACCGCGCGGCTTTCATGGAGCGCGCTGGCAAGCTCATCGAGCAGTTTGACGTCTACTCCCCCGCCCAGCTGAGCGACGACCACACGGTCAACGGGGCCCTCACAGTTGGCGAGAACATCGGCGACCTCGCGGGCGTTGTCATCGGATTGCGCGCCTACGAGATCGCGTTGGGCGGCTCGCTCGCGGACGCTCCCGTCATCGACGGGCTCACGGGAGTGCAGCGCTACTTCATTGGCTTTGCGCTCACGGAGCGCACCAAGCGCCGCGACGAGGCCCTCATCACGCAGATCAACACGGATCCTCACGCGCCGGAAGAGTTCCGCATCAATGGCGTGGTGCGCAATGTGGATGCCTGGTACGAGGCGTTTGACGTGCAGCCTGAGGACAGCCTGTACTTGGCACCCGAGGATCGCGTCCGTATTTGGTAGTCAGCGCCACCCGATAGTCAGCTGAGTTTGGTAGCCGGCGTTTCTTGCTCGGCCGCGAGGCGCGCATAGAGCCCCTTGCGAGCCACAAGTTCCGCATGCGTTCCGGACTCCACAATGCGTCCAGCCTCAACCACGTGGATCATGTCTACGTCCCGCACGGTTGACAGCCGGTGGGCAACAACGAGCGTGGTGCGCCCCTGGGCGGCACGGTCTAGGGCGGTTTGCACCACGCGCTCGCTCACGGTGTCGAGGGCGCTCGTTGCCTCGTCGAGCAGCAACACTTCTGGGTCCTTGAGCAGCACCCGGGCAATCGCCACGCGTTGCTTCTCGCCCCCGCTGAGGCGATAGCCCCTCTCGCCAACCACGGTCTCGTATCCCTCGTCAAAGCCCATGATGGCGTCGTGGATGTTCGCCGCGCGGCAGGCCGCCTCCAGTTGGGCGTCTGTGGCGTCCGGCTTGGCGTAGCGCAGGTTCGCGGCAATGGTCGCGTGGAACAGGTAGGTCTCCTGGCTCACCACGCCAACGTGATCAACGATGGAAGCGTGCGTGAGCTTGCGAACGTCCTCTCCCGCGAATAGCACCTGCCCGGCCTGCGCTTCGTGGAGCCGTGCCGCCAGGTACACGATGGTGGTCTTGCCGGCGCCGGAGGGGCCAACAAAGGCGTGGGATTCTCCGGGGCGAACCGTAAACGACACCCCGTCAAGCGTGGGCCGCGAGTCTGCGCGAGCGTCGGGATAGCGGAAGACGACGTCGCGAAACTCTATGGCGCCCAAGGGGCCGGGGGCACTCTCAACTGGGACAGCGTCGGGCAAATCCGCGATGGCTGGGGTGAGATCAAGGTATTCGAAGATGCGAGCGAACAACGCGCCGGAGGTCTGCACCTCGAGACTTACACGCATGAGCGCCATCAAGGGAAAGAGCAGGCGTGCCTGCACCGCGGTGAACGCCACGATGGTTCCGGCCGTGATGGGAACTGCAGCACCGTCCGCGCGCGCGATGACCACTCCCGCTACCAAGTAGATCAGGGCAGGGACGGACGACATGATGACGGTGACGAGTCCAAAGAAGCGCTGCCCCGCCATGGCCTGCTGCACCTGCAGGCGGATGAGGTTTCGGTTCTCCGCCCCGTAGCGCTCGGCCTCGAATTCCTGCCGGTTGTAGGTCTTGCTCAGCAGAATGCCGCTCACCGAGAGCGTCTCCTGAGTGATCGACGTGAGTTCGCTGATCGATTCCTGAGTCTTTGTAGCGATGCGTGCGCGCACTTGTCCCACGCGCCGCTGCACCACCACGAGTCCGGGCATGAGCACCACGGACAGCAGCGTGAGTCGCCAATCGAGCGCGATCATCGCCGCGAGGCTCGCGATCACAGTCACCACGTTTCCCAGGATGGTGGAGAAGAACGTGGTGAGCACACCGGAGACGCCGCCAACGTCGTTCTGCAGACGCGATTGGATGGTGCCCGTCTTAGTGCGCGTGAAGAACGCGAGATCCATGGACTGGAGGCGCGCAAAAAGGTTGACGCGCAGGTCCCCCGTGACGCGTGTCCCCACTTGCTGCGTCACGTACGTCTGCCACACGCCAAGCCCCGCGATGACGAGGTAGATCACCACGGTGATCGTCACGAGCTGCACGAGGAGCGGCAGATTGACCGTGCCCGAGGGCGGGAACAGCGCATCGTCAAAGATGTGTCGCAAGACAAGGGGTGGCACCACGGCCGCTGCCGCTCCCACCACTACGAGCACGGCCGTCACCACGAGCCCGCGCCGGTAGGGGCGGAACATACCGGTCACGCGGCGCCACAAGTGTGGGATCACGGGCGCCTCGGCGTTGTGAGCGCGGATCGCCGCCTCATCCCCGCGCGCGCCGCCCCCGCCGCCGCGACCTCCTACAACGCTCATTTGTTCACCTTAGGGCAGGCATGGGACACCCTCCGGCCACACCAGCGGGCGCTCAACGCCAGTTAAGGTATCTAGGGACTTGACCAAAGAAAGGGGGGCCCGTGAACGGCGCCGGGACGCTCCGACGCGCGCGTTGGCTTGCAGGTGCCACGCTGGCTTTGATGGTGCTCACGGCCTGCAGCAAGGCCGACGCTGTGGTCATCCCTTCGTCAACACCCTCCCTCACCGTTCCCTCTCCGCAAGCAACGGCCAGCGCGGATGCCGTTGGCCGCGCACTGCCGGGCTTCGTCACGTTGAGTCCCGACCTCCCAACCGCGCGCGGTGCATCCCTGAATGTGCTCGCCTCGACGGGCCCCGGCTGGAGCCTGCAAACGTACAGGCCACAAGTGGAGCCGCGCACCGGCGTTGGCGGAGGCACGCCCGGAGTGCAGGCGAAGGTACAGGTGCTCTACCTCGTGAGCCCCACAGGCGAGCGGTATCAGCTGTTGGAACTCGATCCCGCCGTGCCCCTGGTGATTGACTCGTGGAGCGCGGGCGATTCCGTTGCGTACGTGACCCAGTGCGAACCCCTCGCGTGCGATCCCACTGCCCCCACGCAAGCGCTCAACCTCCTGACGGGCCAGCTGAGCCCCGTGGACTTCATCGACGAGGGCATGCACATAGGCGCCACCGTCGCGGGCGGGCACCGCTGGTGGCATGGCGAGCAGGGCTCCGCGCTGGAAACGGCCGGGCACCTGGTGCGTTCGAGTCACAATTGGCGAGCGGCGAGCGCCTCGCCTGATGGCAAGCTGCTTGCGGTGTGGGGGGGTGACGAATTCAGCACCTCCCTGACGGGCGGGATGGAAGTAGTCAATGTGGCCACGGGCGTGTCCACCAATATCGCCGCACTGTGGCCTGAGCCGTTGGAATGCACTCCGTTCAGGTGGCGAGCAGACAACGCCCTCGATCTGTCTTGCTACGACTCCATCGGGGACGCTTGGCGGGTCTTTACGGTGGGGCCGCATGCGCGAGTAATGAAGGAGAACCAGGCGGCAACCGCCACTCCGCCTGACGAGGGGCCCTGGGTGCAACCCTCGTTCTTCGTAAGCGACGGCGTGTGGGCGGGCCGGTACACAGCCACCGCGGCTGAGCGCGTGGCGTCCGCAACGGCATCGATTGGCTTGGCTCGCAATGGCAGCTTTGAAGCGCTCACGGTGCCCGACGCCGCGGCGGGGAACGCGCGCATCGTCGCCTCGGTTGCGGGGACGGTATTCGTAGAGGCAGCGCAAGCCAACAATCCTTCGCTCACCACCGCCTGGAGCTTTGACGTGGCCTCGTCCACGTGGACCGAATTGGGCGCGTTGCCGCCTGCCGGAGCCACCAGAGGGCCGCTCGCGGAGCGCGGCTTGCCGGCGCAGGGAATGACCTCGTGGGCAATTGCACCGTGACATGTCGCACTCCCGTGAAAGACTGAGCGGATGGGTGATGAAGGGGTGAGTGGCGAGAGCGGGGTTGACGCTCGCCTGGACCCAAGCCCAGAGTCCGTGGAGCCCGAGGCGTTCGCCACCGAACTCCCCCACGAAACGTCGCCCTCGTTGTGGCGCAATCGCCCCTACACGGCGCTCCTTGCGGGCGAAACGGTGGCGGCCGTAGGCGTGGAAATCGCGCAAGTCGCGATTCCGATCATCGCAGTGACATACCTGGTAGCCACCGAATTTCAGATCGGCGTCTTGGGAATGGCGGAGGGAATCGCCTTCTTGATTTTGGCGCTGCCTGTTGGCGCGTGGGTTGATCGTGTCTCGCGCCGCAAGGTGATGATTGGTGCCAACCTGGTGCGCGCCTGCGCAATGGCGATGGTGCCCATCCTGTACTTCAGCGACATGCTCAACGTGCCCCAATTGGTGGCGATCGCATTTGTGATCTCGGCGGCCGCCGTGTTCTTCGATACGGCGTATATGTCCATCGTGCCGGGACTTGTGGCGAGGGACCAGCTGAACGACGCAAACTCGCGGTTGCAGATTTCCTCGGAGACGGCGCGCGCCGCAGGGCCGGGCCTCGGCGGTGTCCTCGCCAAGGTCATCAGCGCCGCGTGGCTGCCGCTCGCCGCCACGTTTGGCTATTTGGTTTCGGCCATCGCCATCTGGCGCATCCCTGCTGACGAGCCGCCGCCCCGCGCGCACGACGCACGCCTCCGCACCGAGATCAGCGAGGGCGTGAGCTTTGTATTCCGCAATCGCTACATCCGGCCAGTGGTGCTGTCTACAACGGTGTCAAACCTCTTTGGCACCATCGCCTACACGATGCTGCCCGTACTGCTGCTGCGGTACCTCGACCTCGGCCCCGCTGCGTACGGCTTGATGCTGACGCTCACGTCGATCGGCGGCATTGCTGGCGCCTTCAGCGCGCCGTGGTTCGCCAGAAAGTTTGGTGACGGGCACGCCATTGCCGTCACCTACTTCGTTGCCTCGGCACCCATGTTCCTCATTGCGTCATCCTTTTGGATGCCCAGGCAGGCAGCGATCATCGTCTTGGCAATCGCCGGGTTCTGGGGCGTGGCCGGCATTGTCTCCTTCAATGTGGTGCAGGTGTCGATGCGCCAGCGGCAGTGCCCGCCGCGCATGCTCGCCCGCATGACCGCCTCGATCCGCATGCTCATTTGGGGTGTTGGCCCGCTCGGTGCCCTCCTGAGCGGCATCATCGCTACCCACCTGGGCCTCGCGTCGGCCTTCTGGATTGGCGCGATAGGCGAGTCGCTTGGCGTGTTGTTCCTCATCCTCTCGCCGCTGTGGAAGTTGCGCGACGTTCCCGATCCCGAGTGGATGGCAGATGAGGCGCAGTCGGCGTGACCCAGTCCATGCCGTCGATCGCGTTCTTTGAGCCGCGCATCCCCCAGAACACTGGCAACGCCATTCGCCTCTCCGCAGTGACGGGCGCCCAACTGCACCTCATTGAGCCGCTCGGCTTTGAGATGGACGAGCCGCGCCTGCGGCGAGCCGGGCTCGACTATCACGATCTCGCGACCGTGACTGTGCACCCATCATTCGACGCCATGCTCGCTGCGATGCCTGAGGCGCGCGTGTTCGCCTTCGCCACACGCGGCTCCACGGTCTACTCAGATGTCACCTACGCGCCCGGCGATGTCTTGCTTTTTGGCCCCGAGCCAACTGGGCTCGAGGACGCCGTGCTCGCGCACCCGCGGATCACGGATACGGTGCGCATCCCCATGATCCCGGGGCGACGCTCCCTGAACATCACGTCGAGCGCTTCCATCGCGATCTACGAGGCGTGGCGCCAACTGGGTTTCGCGGGCGGCGCGTAAGCCGCCTCGTGACCGGGTGACGTTACGGCGTAGGCGTGCGAGCGTCGTACTCGCGCCAGCCGCGCTGCACCCGGGTGAGTACCGCAATGAGCGCCACAATGAGCAGGCCACCCAGGAGCGGCGGGAACCACAGCGCCACGGCCGTGGCGAGAATGCCCGCATAGAGGTCGCCCACGCGCGGTCCGCCCGTGACCACCACAATGAAGACTCCTTGCAGCCTTCCGCGCATCTCGTCGGGCGCCGCCTGAATGATCATGGAGCCGCGGAAGATCGCGCTCACTTCGTCGGATGCGCCCATGCCCATCATGGCGATTCCCAGCACAATGAGCGCCGGCCAATAGATGCCGCCCCAGCCAGCGCCCGCATGATGGTCCACCCGGGTCATCGCGAACGCGCCAATGCCAAATAGCAGCACAAAGATGCCGTAGGCAGTGATGGCGCGAGCAATGGCTACGCCGTGCCGGTGGATGCGCGCAACCGGGCCAGAGAAGATGCTCGTAAGGGCCGTGCCTATGGCTCCAGCCGCGGTCAGGGCGCCCACCGTGAGCGGGCCTCCGCCCACCACAGTGGCGCCGAGCGCAGGGAAGAGTACGTAGGGCCGTCCAAAAGTCATCGCGACGATGTCCACGATGAAGCTCAAGCGGATGTTGGGCGAGCGCCGCAGGAACTGCATGCCCTCAACGAGCTGATGCCACCCCGCCTCCACCGGTTCGCCAAGGCGAGGTAGCGACGGCAGGGTCCAAATCCCTAGGAATCCCGCACTGAACAGCACCGCATCCACAGCGAAAGTCCATGGCAGGCCCACACCCGCCGCGAGGACTCCGGCGAGCGCAGGTCCAACGGTGAGCATGGCGCCAAACGAGATGCCGTTGAGGGCGTTTGCGCGGGAGATCATGTCTTCCGGCAGGATGCGGCCAATGACGGATCCGCGCGTGGTCATCATGATGGTGCCGGCAACGGAGTTGATGGTGGTCACAATGAAGAACGGCCACACCGGCGTATGGCTACCCGTGCTCGCGACCGATGCTTCCCAAATCGACAGTGCAACGAGCCCAAGCACGGACCCCCACGCCACCAACGCTGAGATGATCAGCACCCGGCGACGGTCAAAGACGTCCGCGAGAACGCCGCCCCACAGCCCCGCGATGATCATCGGAATTAGCGCCACACCGCCAACCAGACCCACCATGAACGTGGAGTCCGTCATGTCGTAGATCTGCAGCCCAACGGCCACCGCAGACACAAACGTGCCGATGCCAGAGATCAGCCCGCCCACCCAAAGCCGCGCAAAAGCGGGGCTCGCCTTGAGCGGCGCAAAGTCAACAAGGTGCCGGTTGCGAGTGCTGTTGCCCGACGCTGGGGTTGGGTCGGGCGCGTCGGTCACCGCACGATTGTACGGACATTGCGCCCAGCGAGATGGCGGGGAAGGAAAGCCGCCACGTGGCCGTTGGCAACTACATGCGAGCAATCACCTATTCCGAGTTTGGCGACGCTTCCGTCCTCTCCGTTTCCGATGTTCCTGAGCCCAACCCCGGCCCCGACGAGGTGATCGTGGAGGTGCGAGCCGTGGGCTTGAACCCTGTTGACTGGAAGGCTCGCCAGGGCTACCTAGAACCAATGATCGACTCGATCTTTCCTGTCACTCCGGGATGGGACGTCGCTGGCGTGGTGACGAGGCTTGGCGCGGATACTCCGGAGTTCGCGATTGGGGACGAGGTGTTCGCTTATGCGCGCAAAGACGTGCTGCGCTCGGGGACCCTTGCGGAGAAGGTTGCCGTTCCGGTGCGCGCGCTCGCGCGGAAGCCAGCGAACGCAACGTTCGAGGAGGCTGCGGCAGTGCCTCTGACCGGGCTCACGGCTTTGCGGAGCGTGCGGCGCGCCAACGTAGGTGAGCGGGACACGGTTCTCATTCACGGTGGTTCCGGCGGCGTGGGCTCGTTTGCTATTCAACTTGCGGTGCTCGCTGGTGCCGCAGTCACAGCAAGCGCGTCCAAGCCCAATCACGAGTACTTGGCCCAGCTTGGCGCCACGCCCATCGAATACGGAGACGGGCTCGTGGAGCGTGCGCTCGCCGCGCGGCCTGAGGGCTACAGCGTTGTGCTGGACTTCGCGGGCGGAGGAACCCTCGCCTCAACTCCGGCGCTGTTGCGCGAAGGTGGCCGGGTGGTGTCGATCGCCGAGGGGAAGGCTGCGGTCGAGCTTGGGGGGTCGATTGTGTGGGTGCGCCCCGATTCTGAGGGCCTCGCGGAACTTGCCGCCCTTGTAGACGCAGGCAAACTGCACGTAGAGATTGCCGGGGTCTACCCGCTTGAGCGCACCGCCGAGGCGTACCGCGAACTGGAAGCTGGTCACGTGCGCGGAAAGCTCGTGGTTACTCCCTAGTTGTGGTTTCCAGTTACAGCGCGCCCAAAGGTTCGGCCGGAGCGTGCGCGGGTGAGGCGTTGGGCACTCGCCTTGTCACTAGCCACCCGGCGAAGGCAAATATCACGCCGGGAACGATCAGTGCGAGACCTAGCCAGGTGGGCGCAAGGTAACCCCACCCTGCAGCAATTGCGGCGCCACCAATGAAGGCGCCAAGGCTATTGCCCATATTGAGTGCCGAGTGATTCACTGCCGCAGCCATCGTCTGGGCGTCTCCCGCAACGTCCATGAGGCGAGTCTGGATGGCTGGCGAGAGCGCGGCGGCGGCGGCGCCAACGAGCACAACCCCAACGAGCAGCCCCGGCAGCGAGTGCGCGAGGAGGCCCAATGCAGTGAGCGAGGCCGCGAGCACGCCAAAGAGGATGAACAGTGCGCGCAGTGCGCCTTTGTCCGCCAGCCGCCCGCCAATCACATTGCCGATGGTCATTCCCACACCGAGCGTCACGAGCGCGATAGGTACCACCCTCTCAGGGGAGCCAGCAACCTCAGTGACAAGCGGCGCTACGTACGAATAGACCGCGAAGAAGCCTCCAAAGCCAAGTGCACCCGTGAGCAGTGCGAACCAGACGGCGGGACGCTTGAACGCTCCCAGTTCGCGTCGCATCGTGGCGTGATGGTCGCCGGGGTGGCGTGGCACGGTGAGGGCGATGGCGATGGTTGCGATGGCGAAGATGCCCGCGACGAGCGTGTACGCCACTCGCCAGTTCGAGTGCTGCCCCACCCACGTAATTATGGGCACGCCGACAACGTTGGCGACCGTGAGGCCGCTGAGGACAAAGGCGACTGCCCGTCCGCGCTGCTCAGGGCCCAGCAACCCGGCGGCGACGAGCGCAGCAATGCCGAAGTAGGCGCCGTGCGGTAGGCCCGCTATGAAGCGAAATGCCACCACTGACTCAAAGGTGGGGGCCACGGATGATGCGATGGTGCCGATGGTGAACGCGACGCCCAGCCAGATGAGCACCGACTTGCGCTCAAAGCGCGCCGCGAACGCGGCGATCGTTGGTGCGCCCACCACAACACCGAGTGCATACGCGGAGATGAGGATGCCGGCGCGGGAGATGGCGCCATCTTGGTCGGTTGTCCACAAGCCGGGCTCAAGGTTCTGCGCGATCTGCGGCAACAGCCCCATCGCCACGAATTCAGTTGTCCCAATGCCAAACCCGCCGATCGCGAGCGCAAAGAGCGCTAGGCGCGTGCGTGTGGGAGTCAAGTTGGGCATGGGTGACCGTTCAAGGTGAAGGCGACCCAGCGTCGGGCCATGGGGGGGCAAGCTGCCGCACCCTCGCGCAAAAGCCTACCGCCTGGTAGGGCGAGGGCGCGAAGAACCCGCGTCCCCAGCCCTTGGCCGCGGTGCGTTTTCCCCACGTCCAGTGCCGGCCGGTGGGACCCATTGCAAAAATGCATTACATGTAATGCGTTATGGAAGGGACACCTGAGCAAGCGGACGCAGCGGCAGCGGCTCGCGCCGCTCGCGATGCCGAAATCATGCGGGAGATCGACGCGTGGCTCAGCGCACCCGTCCTCGAGGCAACCGAACCGGATGACAGCGTGCGATTCGTCTTTGAGCTCATTCACATGGCCAGAGCGCTCGAGTACCACTTGCTGCAAGTTGCCAAGCGCCACCAGATGACGGCCATGCAGGCGCGATTCGCCTGGATCATGGCCGCTTCCCCGTGGCCAGTGCCGCAGCAGAACATTCAGGTGGCGCTAGGCATGAGCCAGGGAGGGGTGAGCCGCATGGTGCAACGCATGCGGGATCGAGGGCTCGTGGAATGCGACCTTTCCACCTTCGACATGCGTTACGCCACCGTCACTCTCACGAAGCGCGGAAAGAAACAGTGGACCCGCCTTCGTGACGAACTCGCGTCGGTGTGCGGCGAACTCAGCGAGGCGGTGGGCACCGCAAACGAGACTACGTTCCGCGCCCGCGCGAGCTCCGTGTTGCACCTCGACGAGCGCCACGGCTACTTCGAGGCGCTCCGGAACCCACGGCCCCTGCTGTCGTGAAAGACTTGGCGACATGCCAGGAACTAACCTCACGCGCGCAGAGGCCGAGGCCCGCGCCGCCCTCGTCTCCACAGAGACCTACCGCATCGAGCTGGACCTCTCCGACACCACGGCAGATACCTTCCGCTCCAGCTCCACCGTGACCTTTGCCGCAACCCCCGGCGAGAGCACATTCATTGACCTCATCGCCCCCGAGGTCCTCAGCATCACCCTCAACGGCGAGGAGCTTGACCCCGCGACGCACTTTGCGGACAGCCGCATCTCGTTGCCCAATCTCAAGGACGCGAACGAGCTCACAGTTGTTGCGAACTGCGCCTACATGAACACGGGCGAGGGCCTCCACCGCTTCGTCGATCCCGAAGACGGAGAGGTCTACCTCTACTCACAGTTTGAGGTGGCGGATACTCGCCGCGTCTACGCGGTGTTTGAGCAGCCCGATCTCAAGGCGACCTTCCAGTTCTCGGTGACCGCGCCGCGTCATTGGCACGTGATCTCCAACTCCCCCACCCCGGAGCCCATCTCCACGCTGCAGTACCCGCCGCCGGACTTCATCCACTGGAACTTTGCACCAACCGTGCGCATCCCTTGCTACGTGACGGCGATTGTCGCGGGCCCCTATCACCGCGTGGAGGGCTCTGTGCTGTCCCGCAAGGGCCGCATCAGCGCGGACGTGTATTGCCGCAAGGCCCTCGCCGACTACCTGGACGCCGATGTCATCCTCGATGACACCCAGCGCGGGTTCGAGTTCTACGAGAAGCACTTCCAGATGGACTACCCCTTTGAGAAGTACGACCAGCTGTTCGTGCCAGAGTTCAACGCCGGCGCCATGGAGAATGCCGGCTGCGTGACCCTGCTCGAGGACTATGTGTTCCGCTCCAAGACAGCCAAGGCACGCATCGAGCGCCGCACCGTCACGGTCCTGCACGAACTGGCGCACATGTGGTTTGGCGACCTCGTCACCATGAAGTGGTGGAATGACCTGTGGCTCAACGAGTCGTTCGCGGAGTTCGCCTCCACCCTCGCGACCGCAGAGGTCACGCAATACAAGAACGCATGGGTGACGTTCAACTCGCTCGAGAAGTCGTGGGCGTACCGGCAGGATCAGCTCCCCAGCACGCACCCCATCATGGCCAACATCCGCGACCTCGAAGACGTTGAGGTCAACTTTGATGGCATCACCTATGCAAAGGGTGCTTCGGTGCTGCGCCAGCTTGTCGCGTGGGTGGGCCAGGACGCGTTCTTTGAAGGCGTCGCCGAATACATGCGCAAGCACCACCACGCCAACGCCACGCTTGGCGACCTGCTCGCCGAACTTGAGAAAGCGTCGGGCAGGGACCTCAGCCGCTGGTCCGAAGTGTGGCTGCAGAAGGCGGGCGTCACCACGCTGCGCCCCGTTGTTGAGGTTGATTCCAACGACAACATTGCCCACTTCGCCATCCGGCAGGACGTTTCCGTCATTCCGGGCAGCGCCCTCGCCGGCGC
>CAYMRO010000019.1:2354-14990 GCA_964392875.1 uncultured Demequinaceae bacterium | reverse complement strand
GCACGCTCGCTAGCACGCTAGGAAGCAAGAGACCGGCCGAGACCGTGTGGTCTCAGCCGGTTTTCGTTTGCCGTCTTGGCGAGCCACTAGGTGCTCTGGACCTCTGCTGAGGGACTAAACCCAACAACCTCGATCCGTAAACCTGTGACCCCCCCTAGTGCGCGAGGGGGGATTTGAACCCCCACGCCCTTTCGGACACTGGCACCTGAAGCCAGCGCGTCTGCCGTTCCGCCACTCGCGCGCGAGGCACAAGGTTAGCACGCTTGATCCCCCCTATACGATGGAGCAATGGGCGTGCTGGATCGGTTCGAGAAGGGCGTGGAGAACGCCATGCAGAACGCATTTGCCAAGACGTTCAAGTCCGGCGTGAAGCCCGTGGAACTCGCGTCCGCGGTGAAGCGCGAATGTGACGCCCGTGCCGCCGCCGTTGACCGCAATCGCACTGTCGCGCCTAACGAGTACATCATCTCGCTCTCGCCAACGGACCACGAGACCGTCACGAGCTGGGGCGATGAGGCGCTCGCGCATGAGCTGCAAGATGCCCTCGAGGACCACGCGCGCAGCCAGCGCTACGCCTTTGTTGGCGCCGTGGACGTGGCCTTCCACGAGGACGAGTCCCTCGCCACCGGCCGCTACGCCGTGACGAGCCGCACCACGCGCGGGCCTGTTGCCCCTGCCACGTCCCCAGATCCGCTGAGCCGCTTCCCGCTCCTTGAGATCGACGGCCAGCGCTACAACCTCACGGGTGCCGCAACGGTCATTGGCCGCGGCACCGAGGCTGACATCGTCGTTGACGACAACGGCGTGAGCCGCACCCACATTCGCCTGGAGGTCACGCCCGAGGGCACCATCCTCACGGATCTTGGCTCCACGAACGGCACCTTTGTTGAGGAGCAACGCATCACGGAAGTCACCCTCGTTGACGGCAACTCCATCCGCATTGGCCGCACGCCCATCATGTACTGGGACGCGGTCTTCGCGGATGAGGGCTGAGCCGGGTGCGTAACTAGCCATGAGTCAGCTCTCCGTCACCCTCCTTCGCCTTGGCTTTCTAGTTTTGCTGTGGCTACTTGTGCTGAGCTCAATCGGCGTACTTCGCGCTGACCTGTACGGCACGCGCGTCACCGCTCGCGGCCGTGGCAGAAAGGCCAAGCACCAGCCCGACGCTGTGGTTGAGAAGACTCCCGCTCCCACCAGGGGTTCGGTTGGCACGCGCGCAGGGGCAACGTCGCTTGAGGAGGCGCCAATGGCTCGGCTTGCCGTGACGGCCGGGCCGCTCAAGGGCACGAGCCTGCCGCTCACCTCTGCACCGGTGCTGATTGGGCGCGCCCCAACGTGCACGCTCGTCATCGACGACGACTACTGCTCGGCCCGGCATTGCCGCATCTTTGCGGAGAACGGCGAATGGAAGGTCGAGGACTTGGGCTCCACCAACGGCACCTACCTGGGCAACCAGAAGGTCACTGACCCGGTGCCGCTGCGCCGCGGAGACCAGGTGCGCATAGGCGCCACCACGCTGGAGCTCACCCAGTGACGTTCCTGGCGATCCACTTTGCGGCCCGGACTGATGTTGGCCTCACGCGCGCCAACAATCAGGATTCCGGGTACGCGGGACCCCATCTGCTGCTCGTTGCGGACGGCATGGGCGGCGCTGCTGGCGGCGACATCGCGTCCTCCATTGCAGTTGGCCGGCTCGCGGCGCTCGACGAAGAGGCGCTTGGCCCAGACGAGGCGCTCGACGAGCTCAAGAACGCGATCTCCGAGGCACATGCGCTCATCGTTGGCCGCGCCCGCAACGACCCCGAACTCAGCGGACTGGGCACCACGGTGACGGCTCTGTTGCGCTCCGGGTCCACGCTCGCCATGGCGCACATTGGCGATTCTCGCGGCTACTTACTGCGGAACGGCTCGTTTGACCAGGTCACGACCGACCACACCTTTGTGCAGCACCTCGTGGACACCGGCAGGCTCTCCGTTGCCGATGCCGAGAACCACCCCAAACGCAACCTCATCCTGCGCGTGTTGGGGGACGTTGACGCGAATACGCCCGTGGACATTTCGGTGCGGGAGACCAAGCCGGGCGACCGCTGGATGCTGTGCTCCGACGGCCTCTCCGGTGTGGTGAGCCGCGACACCCTGCACAAGACGCTCCTCGAGGTGGAGGACCCCGGCGATTGCGCCGACGCACTCATCTCCCTCGCCCTCGCTGCTGGCGCTCCGGACAACGTGACGTGCATCATCGGCGACATCGTGGACATTGACGAGGCACCGGACGGCGTTGGCCCGTCAACCGCGGCCCAAGTGGTGGGGGCGGCAGCGCTAGACCGAAACCGGCCGTCGGGCGCCGCAGGAACGCCAGCCGCGCGCGCGGCGCAACTGGCCGCTCGCGAGGCACCGGAAGACGAAGACGAGACGTCGCGCTGGCGAGCGCGCTGGGAGAAGTGGCGGCCCTGGATGCTGCCGCTCATCGTGGTGCTGGCACTGCTCGCGGCCCTGTGGGGCGCCTATGCGTGGACGCAGACGCAGTACTTTGTGGGCGAGCACAACGGGGTGGTTGCGATCTATCGCGGCATTCCGGGCACCGCGGGGCCGGTTGAACTCTCCACCCTCGTTGAAGAGACGGACGTTCCGCTCGATTCGCTCCAGCCGTACGCCCGCGAGCGCATCGAGGCCACCATCAGGGTGAGCGGGGTGGACGACGCGCATGCCGTGATCATGGGGCTGGCGGGTCAATAGTGGCGACGGTCGCCACTGTCAGATACCAGCGCGGACGCGGTTCCGAGCTGGCGCTGCTGGGGCTCTCGGCACTCATCACTGTGACCGCACGGGGCCTCGTGGATTATCACGCAAGCGTGCTCGTGATCTCTCAAATGCTTTGGTACACGGCGGTGGTGGTCGCCGTGCTGCTGGGGATTCACCTGGCGCTGCGCCGCTGGGCGCGGGACGCGGACCCAGTCATCGTCCCCGCCGTGGCAACCCTCACCGGCATGGGGCTCGCCATGATCCGGCGCATCGACTTTGCGTGGGCGGACAGAGGCCGGCCCACCAACCCTGGCGAGATCCAATCCATGTGGGTGCTCGTGGGCGCTGGGGTGTGCGTCACGATCATCGTGGTGCTGCGCGATTACCGCGTGCTCCGGCGCTTCACGTACACGGCCGGTGTGCTGGGGCTCGTAGGGCTCCTGCTTCCCCTTATGCCCGTCATTGGCCGCGAGGTCAACGGGGCCCGCATCTGGATTTCGCTCTTTGGCAGGTCCCTGCAGCCGGGCGAGTTCGCCAAGATCGCGTTCGTGATCTTCTTTGCTGGCTATCTGCAAACCAATCGCGACACCCTCGCAGTAACCGGCCCCAAGATCCTGGGCATTCGCTTTCCGCGCGCTCGCGACATGGGTCCGCTCCTCGTGGTGTGGGTTGCCGCTATCGCCGTGCAGGTCTTTGAACAGGATCTTGGCACGTCGCTGCTGCTCTTTGGCATCTTCGTTGGGATGCTCTACGTGGCCACCCGGCGCACCAGTTGGGTGGTCCTTGGCGTTGGCATGTTCTTTGTTGGTGCCGCCTTTGCAGGCACGATGTTCCCGCACGTGCGCGTGCGCTACGTGGCGTGGCTCCATGCACTGGACCCGGATGTCTATTCGTCGGGCCAATCGCAGCAACTCGTTGGCGGCCTGTTCGGCATGGCTTCGGGCGGGCTGTTTGGCACGGGGCTCGGCCAGGGGCGCCCGGACCTGGTCCCCTATGCCTACTCCGATTTCATCGTGGCATCGCTTGGAGAGGAGCTGGGCCTCACGGGCCTGCTGGCCCTGCTCATGCTGTTTGTGATCATCGTGCATCGCGCCATGCGCACCGCCATTGGCGTGCGGGACGGCTTTGGCAAACTCATGGCCGCCGGGCTGGGATTCACCATTGCGCTGCAGACGTTCATCGTGGTGGGCGGCGTCATGCGCGTCATCCCGCTGACGGGCCTCGCCACCCCGTTTCTCGCGTATGGCGGTTCCGCGATGATCGCCAACTGGATCATAGTTGCGCTGCTCTTGCGCATCTCCGATCAGGCCAGACGTCCTCAGGAGGTGACCGCATGAACGAGCCCGTGCGCAAGCTTTCCGTGGTGGTGCTGGTCATGTTCCTGGCGCTCATGGTGGCGGCATCGTGGATCCAGGTAATCGAAGCTGGCTCTCTCAATTCCGATGCGCGCAACGTCCGCACGCTGTACCGCGAGTACGGCAACTTCCGCGGCCCCTTTGTGGTGGATGGCGAGTCGGTGGTGTTCTCCAAACCGGTCAACGACCCCTTCAACTTCCAGCGCACGTACACAAACGGCGAGCTCTATGCGGCCGCCACGGGCTATTACTCCATCGTGTTCGGAAAGACCGCACTTGAACAGACCGAGAACGCGCTGCTCGCGGGAACCTCGGACGCGCTGTTCTGGAACCGCCTGCGGGACCTCTTTGGCGGCCGTGAGCAGCAGGGCGCGTCCATTGAACTGACGGTGCGCGCGCAACTGCAGGAGGTTGCCGCCAAAGAACTGGGAGACAAGAAGGGCGCCGTGGTGGCGCTCGATCCTAAAACCGGCGCAATCCTCGCCATGGTCACGAGCCCCACCTTTGACCCGGCCGTGCTCGCGGGCCACAGCACGCAAGAAGTCAACGACGCCTACAAGGAGCTCAACACCAACCCCGATGGCCCACTGGTCAACCGGGCCATCGCGGGAGACACCTATCCGCCAGGCTCAACCTTCAAGCTCATCGTCTCCGCCGCGGCTCTGCACGCTGGCTATACGCCCGAGTCCACGGTCTACGCGCCGGACTCCCTCCCCTTGCCGGGTTCCAGCCACGCGATAGAGAACTACGGCGGCGAGAGTTGCGGCAAGACCGAACAGATCACTCTTGAGCAGGCGCTGACGGTGAGCTGCAACACCGCCTTCGCGGACTTGGGGATGACGCTCGGCTGGGGCGCCATAGAGGACAAGGCCAAGCAGTTTGGCTGGACGGACACCTTCCGCGTGCCGCTCGTGGTGACGCCTTCTCGCCTTCCCGATGACCCGGACGACGCTCAGGTTGGCATGAGCTCAATTGGCCAGTTTGATGTGCGTGCCACTCCCATGCAGATGGCGATGGTCACCGCGGCGATCGCCAACCACGGCCGGCTCATGACGCCCTACCTGGTGGACACCGCGCGCGCTAGCGACCTCAGCATCATCGAGCAATCAAGCCCCGTTGAGTACGGCCAGCCGCTCACCACAAGCGAAGCGAGTGACCTCACCCAAATGATGGTGTCCGTGGTCAACGACGGCACCGGCAGGGCCGCGCGGATTCCGGGCGTCACCGTTGCGGGCAAGACCGGCACGGCGGAGACGGGAACGGGAAGCGCGCCACACACGTGGTTTGTGGGCTTTGCTCCGGCGGAGAACCCCGTGGTCGCCGTTGCGGTCATCGTGGAAAATGGCGGATCGTTGGGCTCCGAGGCCACGGGCGGCAAGGTCGCCGCGCCCATCGCCAAAGCCGTCATGGAGAAGGCCATCGAACTCAGCAAGGCTGGCAAGTGATGGAGGTGTTCAGATGACACTGCGCGCCGGCACCACGCTCGCCAATCGCTACCAACTCACGTCCCTCATCGCCGTTGGGGGCATGGGCGAGGTGTGGAGGGCGGAAGACACGGACTTGCATCGCACCGTTGCGGTCAAGGTTCTCAAAGACACGGCAACGGGCAACGACACCTTCCTGCGTCGGTTCCGCAACGAGGCCAAGAACGCTGCCGGGCTCACGCATCCCAACATCGCCCAGATCTTTGACTACGGAGATCACGAAGGCATCGCGTATCTGGTGATGGAGTTTGTCGATGGCGAGCCGCTCAGCTCGATCCTCGAGAAGGAGCGCACCATCTCAGAGGTGCGCGTGGTTCACCTCCTCACCCAGACCTCACGCGGCTTGGGTGCCGCGCACGCGGCTGGAGTCATGCACCGTGACATCAAGCCTGGCAATCTGCTCGTTTTTGGGGACGATCAAGTCAAGATCACCGATTTTGGCGTCTCCCGCAGCATGGGCCAAACCACCCTTACCGCCACGGGCATGGTGATGGGCACTGCCCAGTATTTGGCGCCGGAACTGGCGTTGGGAAAGCCAGCCACACCAGCGTCGGACATTTATGCACTTGGTGTCATTGCCTACGAAGCCGTGGTGGGCAGGCGGCCATTTACCGCGGCGAACGCGGTTGATATTGCCATCGCGCAGGTCAACGAACCCGTGCCACCCCTACCCGCGGAGATCTCCTCCGGCATGCGGCACCTCATCATGCTGCTGTTGGAGAAGAGCCCCCGCAAACGTCCGCACAGCACGGAGGCACTTGAGAAGGTGCTGGGTTCGCTGCACGTGCCCGACGCTGCGCCCACTCCCGTTGGCCCGCCACCTGAGGCGCGGGAGGCCAAGCGACAAATGCCCCCGAGCATCGCCCCGCGCGAGTTCAGGGCGCGGCCAGACGTGCGGCGAACACAGTCATGAGCGTGGGTAATGCGACAATATTCGCAAGCACACGGCCTAACAGGCCGCGGAGGGACTACAGATGAGTGACAACGCGAAGATTCTCGCGGGCCGGTATGAGGTTGGCGACCTCATTGGGCGCGGCGGCATGGCTGAGGTGCACATTGGCTACGACACGCGGCTTGGCCGCACCGTAGCCATCAAGATCCTGCGCGCCGACCTTGCCCGCGACCCCAGCTTCCAGACGCGCTTTCGCCGTGAAGCGCAGTCCGCCGCTGGACTGAATCACCCCACGATCGTTGCCGTCTACGACACAGGCGAAGACACCGTGGTCAACACCAACGGCGTGCCGCAGGCGATGCCGTTCATCGTCATGGAGTACGTAGAGGGTCACACGGTCCGCGAGATCCTCAAGGGCGATGTTGCCGCGCCCATCGACGAGGCCGTGGAAATTGTCACGGGCGTGCTCTCCGCGCTTGAGTACTCGCACCACGCCGGGCTGGTGCACCGCGACATCAAGCCCGCCAACGTCATGCTCACGCCAACCGGCGCCGTGAAGGTCATGGACTTTGGCATTGCGCGCGCGCTGGCCGATGCCGGGCAGACGATGACGCAGTCGCAGGCCGTGGTAGGCACGGCTCAGTACTTGTCCCCCGAGCAGGCGCGCGGCGAAAACGTTGACGCACGCTCGGACCTCTATTCAACCGGCTGCCTGCTCTTTGAACTCCTCACGGGCCGCCCACCATTCGTGGGCGACTCCCCGGTGTCAGTGGCGTACCAGCACGTGCGCGAGGCGGCACCGCGACCCTCGCAGTACGCGTCCGACGTTCCGCCCGAGTTGGATCAGATCGTTCTGCGCGCGCTGGCGAAGGACCGCAACGAGCGGTACTCGAGTGCGAGCGAGTTCCTCGCGGATCTGCGCGCCTTTGGCGCTGGCGACCCGGTTGACCCGTCAACGGGCGCCATCGCGGTTGGTGGCGCTGCCCTTGCCGCGGGTGCCGCGGTTGGAGGCGCCGCCCTCTTCAATGAAGACCGCTCCGCAGCGGAGCAGGCAACACAGGCCATGCCGCCCGTTGTAGAGACGGGCGCCACCGAGGTGCTGCCGGTGCAGGCTTCGCCGTGGACAGCTGTTGCGCCCGCCGGGGCTGCCACTGCCACGGAGATCGTGGCCCAGCCGTTGGACCCCTCCATTGATGACTACGAGGATGAAGAACGCAGGCACAAGCGCCGTCAGTATCTGATGCTGGGTGGTGCCGCCGTTGCAGCGCTGCTCATTATTCTGGCGCTCTTCCTCTTCAACCGCAGTGATGGCGCGCAGCCGGACCCCTCAGCAAGTGCCGTTCCCATCCCCAATCTGGTGGGCCTCACGCAGGATCAGGCAACAGCGGCGCTCAAGGAGCTTGGTCTCACCGGCACCTTCTTGGATGAGCCCTCTGACGAGCAGGCGGTTGGCCTCGTCACCCGCACCGAACCACCCATCGGCGAGACTGTGGAATCCGGTACCACCATCACGGTGTACCTCTCAAGTGGTCCCACTGCATTAACGATCCCCGATGTCCAGGGCCTGAGCCAAGAGGACGCGATAAAGATCCTCACGGACGCTAAGCTCATCATCACGAGCGTGGATCCCGATGACACCCATCCGGAAATCGCCGCGGATACGGCTACGGGTACCAACCCCGAGGCTGGCACGCCTGCGGTAGCTGGCGACTCCGTCATCTTGCTCATCGCGAGCGGCCAGGTTGACCTGCCGGACCTCACGGGCATGACGGAAGATGAGGCCCGCACCACGCTTGATGACTTGGGCCTGTCCGTCACCACTAAGCGAGTCGAGACATCGTCCAAGCCGGACGGAGAGGTCTACAAGCAGAGTCCCGAACCCGGCCGCGTAGACGTTGGCACTGCGGTGACGATCACCGTGGCGACAAAGCCAACAACTGCCGAGGTTCCCAATGTGGTTGGCAAGTCTCAGGATGACGCCACGAACACCCTGCTTGACGCAAAGTTCAAGGTGACAGTCAAGTCCGGACCCTCCGCTGATCAACCCTCAGGCGTGGTCTTTGCACAGAGTCCCGATGCGGGCATTTCGCTTGGTCTTGGCCAGCCGGTGACGATCTTTGTGTCCACGGGGCCGCCCGATCCCGGGCCCCCGACTGAAGAGCCAGACCCCGGCCCATAGTCCGGGTCGGGCTAAGCGTGCCTGACCACTCCGGCGCGGTACTTCTTGTGCACGGCCTGCTTGGTCACGCCCAGATCCACCGCAATCTGCTCCCACGTGAGCCCCGCGTTGCGGCCGCGCCTAACCGCCGCAGCCTCCTGCTGCTCAATGTCGCGGCGCGCTCCACGCACCTCCTGCAGCGCGCGCCGCACGCCGTCCGGGTCTGCCTCATCCGCCATGACCATCATGGGAATCACCTCCGCCGTCAACTTTAGTTGACGAACGGCGGCACGTGCCCACGTGTTCGCGTTGAGCCAACCGACGGTGCTGACTAGCGGCGAACGAGGGGTGACAGGCCCGCCGACCGTGCCTCGGCGTTGGGCATACCGCATACCTCAAGCCAATTGGCGAGGATCCTGTGCCCACCTTCGGTGAGCACCGACTCGGGGTGGAACTGGACTCCCGTGAGCGGCAGCGAGCGGTGCTGAAGACCCATGATGATGCCTTGCGCGGTGGTTGCCGTCACCTCGAGCTCCTCGGAGACAGTAGGGGTCTCCACGGCGAGCGAGTGGTACCGAGTGGCGGGGAAGGGCGAGGGCAGGCCCGTCAGCACCCCGTCCCCATGATGCTCAACGAGTGAGGTCTTGCCGTGCATGAGCTCGGGCGCGTGGCTGACAACCCCGCCGTACAGCTCCGCGAGCGCCTGGTGACCAAGGCACACGCCGAGCATCGGCACGCCCGCCTGGGCGCATTCGCGAATGATGTCGATGGAGCAGCCGGCCTCCGCGGGGGTGCCGGGACCGGGAGAGACGAGAACGCCATCGAATTCGGTGACTGGGGGGTGGGGGACGTCGTTGCGAACCACAACCGTCTCCGCGCCCATCTGACGCAAGTAGCCAACGATCGTGTAGACGAACGAGTCGTAGTTGTCGATTACGAGGATGCGCGCCATGTCAGCCCTGGCCTCCCACGCTCTGGTCCTGGATGCCGAACGTCACGGACACCCACGGGAAAACATATTGGAAAAGCAGCCATACGATCGCCGCGAGCGCGGCAACCAAGATGAGAGCGCGCACCCAGCGCGGGCCGGGGAGGATGCTCCAGATGGCTGGGAAGATCATGACGGCACCTCCATCAGTTCCTGCGGGATGCCGTTCCCGGTGGGCGACCAGTACTCGAGCACGCCGTGGACCACGTAGCGCTCGGCGGCCGAGTACATCGGGTGGCAGCTCGTGAGGGTGATGTAGTGGTCATCCGGTTCCGCGCCTGGTTCGTTGGGGACGGGCGCAATGACCTTCACGGCGGTAGGACGCACAATCTCGTGGCTCGTCACGCGGTACACGTACCACGCGTCCTCGGTCTGAACTATGAGGTGGTCGCCCTTCTTGAGCTCCGCGATGCGGTGGAACGGCTTTCCATAGGTGGTGCGGTGCGCGCTGATGGCGAAGTTGCCCAACTCGCCGGGCATCCCGGTGTGCGGGTAGTGGCCAATGCCAAGCTTGTCGAGGATCTTGTGCCGGTCAACGCCCTCGGAAATGGGCTTGACGTAGTCCTCACCCCAGCGGGGCACGTAGAACGTGGCGAACGTGGTGCCGAACTTGGGCTCCTTGAAATCTGGCACGGTGTCGGGAGCCAACTTGAGGTTATCCGGGATGGTCTGCGGCTCGTCACCCGTGACCGTGCCAGCCGTAATGGGGGCGGTGTAAGCCCACGGCAGTTCTTCCACCGCTTGCGCTTGCACCGAGTTCGCCTCGATGTCCGTGTAGAAGAGCTGCCACACCACGTACAGCCCCAGGAGCGCACCCACGATGATCATGAGTTCGCCGAGGAGCGCGACAATGCGCGAGCCCGCGCCCGGCTGTTTGCGTGGCGCGGCCTCTGGTTGCGCGGCGTCTGCTGACGCCGAGTGCTCTGCGACCGTTTCCATGGTGCTTTAAGGGTACGCGATGGGTTCGAATGCTCCGCGTTCCCCGTGCGAGCGGCCCGTGCGGGTCCCAGGTACTCTTGTCCCCAGTGTTCAACCCCTAGAGGAGCAAGCCGTGCCCGTGTCTAAGAAGCGCGAGAAGAGTAAGTCCAACAAGGTGCCACGCAACGCGGGCAAGATCGCAAGCGAGAATCCCGCCTGGCTGCTCCCCACCGCGCTCACGCTACTAGTGCTCGGCCCGGCCTGGATCATCGTTTACTACATCTCCAAGGGCCAGTACCCGTTGCCCATCGGCCACTGGAACGTTGGCGTTGGCTTTGTCCTGCTCATGGGTTCCATGGCGTTCTTCGCTCGCTGGAAGTAGCCGCTAGTTACACCGCTGTAGTTATCCACGGTTGGGGACAACCCTGGGGAGAACTACACCGGTGTGATTCGCTCGTTGCGGCGTTGTTGCCGCCGCTCCACCCCGCGCAGCATCAGGAGCATCGTCAGGGCGCCGGCCACGATGCCACCCACGTGGCCCTGCCATGAAACGCCGCCGATGAAAAACCCAAGCACAAGCCAAATGCCGGCCGACGCTATGAGGCTTTGAGCGGGCAGCTTCAGTTTGAGCAGCACAACGGCATAACCAGCAATGAGCCCAAATATCGCGCCCGAGGCGCCCCCGTGGACGTTGCCAGTTCCGAGCAGCATGATCGCGGCGGATCCTCCGAGCATGGAGACGAGGTAGAGCAGCGCGAAGCGAGCGCGCCCCAGTATCGACTCAAGCTGCGAGCCAAACTGCCACAGTACAAACATGTTCATAGCGATGTGCAGGAATCCAAAGTGTAGGAACGCACTCGTGAACCAGCGGGTCCAGTCATGGCCAAAATCGGGGTAGCCCTCTAAGCCGTTCGGGAACAGACCCCAATTGAAGATCCACTGACTCGTGGTCAGAACGAACGTGCCGTACAGGAAAGCCGCCACGTTGGCGGCAATCAGCGCATACGTCACAACAGGCGTGCCGCCCGCACTTACAAAGCCCAACCGGTTGACGAGCGGTCCGCGCTGCTCGGCCGCGTCCCGCACGCAGTCGACGCACTGGATCCCAACAGGAGCCGGCCGCTGGCACTCGGGACACACCGGCCGGCCGCACCGCTGGCAATTCACATACGAGACCCGGTCAGGATGGCGCGGGCATACGGGAGGTGCCACGGGACCTGAACCAGCCACGGCGTCGGGCACGTGAAATCTAGTCTTCGGTAATGGTGACGCCGGTGATCAGGACGTCCTCACGGGGACGGTCACGGCCATCAACGGCAGTGGTGGCGATCTTGTCCACAACGGCGCGGGAAGCGTCGTCGGCGACCTTGCCAAAGATGGTGTGTGCGCCCGTGAGGTGCGGCGTTGGGCCAACCGTGATGAAGAACTGCGAGCCGTTGGTGCCGCCCGGCTTGCCCGTGACGGGGTTGAGGCGCTTGCCAGCGTTCGCCATGGCGAGCAGGTAGGGCTCGGTGAAGGCGAGTTCGGGGTGAATCTCATCGTCGAAGGTGTAGCCGGGTCCACCCGTTCCGGTGCCGAGCGGGCAACCGCCCTGGATCATGAAACCGTCAATGACGCGGTGAAAGACCAGGCCGTCGTAGAACGGCTCGTGGCTTGGCTGGCCCGTCTCGGGGTCCTTCCACTCCTTCTCGCCGGTAGCGAGGCCGGTGAAGTTGGCGACCGTGACGGGCGCGTGGTTGGGGTACAGCTCCACATTGATGGAGCCTTCTGTCGTCTCAATCGTTGCCTTCATGTGGGCCATTCTTTCACGGCCTCGCCATGCGCGGGTTTGCGTGGCACGATGGAAAGAGCAAATCTCAAATGGGGAAAGGAATCGCCATGAATACCGCGAAGGCCAAGAAGGCCACCCTGGAGTACCAGCAGCAGGCCGCTGAGGCCGCAAAGGCGGCGAAGGCCGCGGCTGTGGAGGCGGCGGGTGCGGCAGCAGCGGCTGGTGGTGGCACAGGCGAGCCTGCTCCCTCGCGACCTGCAGCTGCAGCAGCAGCAGCTCCACCCGATGCATCCAGTCCGAGCGAGCTCGGTGGTCGAGCAACCAATGA
>CAYMRO010000019.1:0-2344 GCA_964392875.1 uncultured Demequinaceae bacterium | reverse complement strand
GCAGAGGCGGCAGCGCGAGCCAAGGAATGGGCGGGCCCACAGGTTGATCACGCCAAGGAGTGGCTGGGTCCTCGCGCCAAGCACGTCTACGCCGAGGGTGCCCGGCGCGCCGAGCCGTATGTGCGCAAGGCCGGCAGCCGCGCTGGTGAATGGACCGATGCGATTCACGCCGCCGTTGTTGGCGCGGCGATTCCCGCGGTGATCGCGGCAGTGGACTCCGCCGCGCACGCGGAGGACGAGCCGCAACACAAGAGCGTATGGCCCAAGATCGTGATTCCCGCGATGCTCGTGGGAGCCGCAACGGCCGCGCTCGTGGTGTGGGCAAAGCGTGACCCGGGCCGCGACACGTGGGCTGGCGATGACGACGAGTGGGAGTTCGCGGACGATTCCGCGTTCAAGGACCACCTTCGGGACGGCGTGAACCGCGCGACCGATGCCGCGAGTGATGCCGCCAAGCGCGCCACCGTGGCTGCCTCGGCCGCCGCGTCAGCTGCCGCCGAGGTGCTGACAGAGAAGGCTGGGCCAGCGGCCTTGCGCGTCAAGGAGACTGCCGTTGCCGAGGCCAAGAAGGTGGCCGACGCTGCCGGACCTGCCGTAGCGAGGGTCAAGGACACGGCCGTTGCCGAGGCCAAGAAGGTGCGCGTTGCGGCGGAGGACGCTCGCTCCAAGGCGGCCGCTGGCCTTGCGGACACCTTTGACGACGCCGAGGACGTGTGGGAAGACGAGGGCGGCACCAACGAAGACGGACTCACGCCCGTTGAGCACGTGACGCCAAAGCCCGTCGCAAAGCCTGCCGCCAAGAAGCCCGCCGCGAGCAAGCCGGCCGCGAAGAAGAAGGAATAGCGAGGGGCATCAACCGGAGAACGCGAGGACGCGCTCGCGCGCCTCGCGCAGCAGCCTGAACCAGGTTGCCCTGCTCACGTGCAGGGTGTCGAGGCACGCCTGCTCGCTGCGACGCGGGCTCATGTGGGCCAGTTCTATTGCCTGACGCAGCCGGCGCTCTTCCACCGAGTCGCCAAAGGCGGCGCTGAGCACTTTGGCGAGCCGCTCCTGGCGAGCCGGATCATCGTCGAGCGTGAGGAGCGAGGCGAGTGAAGCGTCGGGCCGTGTGACGCCCAAGTCCGCGAAGACCGCGCCCTCCACAAAGCCAACCGCGCCACCTGGCCGGAAGTCGCTGAAGAAGACCTCTCGCTCCCACGCGCCCTCCATGGGGGCGGCCATGGTGGCGATCGCCACTTCCGGGCGCCGCGTTGGCTCCGGGTAGTGAATGAGCACACCCTCCATGGTCGCCACTCGGTGCCGACGCATGAAAGCGCCTATAGCGATGCGAGTTGCCTCCGCACGGTCCGCGTCCGGAGCGTCCGCGTAGATCACCACGCCTGCAAAGCTGAGCGCGGGATCGGCGCCCGAGGCGCTTACCGCCTGCGCCAAGTCCCGGCCGAGCGCGGAATCTGGCAAGTCCGTTGCGGGGCGCAGCACTCCCAGGAAGATGGCCGCACCGTCGTTGCGCCGCACCGCCAAGTCCACGCCCCCGGGTATTGCGGCGAAGTGGGCGTTGTGATGCCAGTCTGGGTTCGCGTCGTACCCATGAACGTGGGCGAAGGCCTCGAACTCGCCGGGTGCCAGCCTGTCCGCGTAGTGGGTGGGGCTCGCCTCCATGCCGATGGCCGCGCGCAGCTGCTCGGACTCGATGAAGAGCGTCATCTCCAGCAGTGACTCGATGTCGCCTAGCCGCGCCCGGGTGCCGAGGTGCTCAACGATGCGGCCAGCCAGCGCCTTAAAGCGCTCGGGAGACTCCGCCTTGAGGCGCTCCCTGATGGTGGCGGCAAGCACAGGGTGCAGCGTGAGGCCGCCCGCGAGGCGTTGCGTGACCGAGAGATCGCCAAGGCGCTGCATGGCGTCACGCGTAGACCGGCCGGGCAGTGCCGCCGCGAGGAGGCGAGCATCCACGGTCCGTGCGAGCGCAGCAACTGCGAGCACCTCGGGATCGATGTTGAGGGTGCGTTCGCCCGCGAGCCATTCGGTGAGTCGATGCTCGAGTTGCTCCGTCAGGTCACCCGACGGGGCCGCGGACAGCAGCGAAGCGCCAACCGTGAGCGCAAGCGGGCTCCCGGCGGCCCACTGGACGAGCCGGTCGCGGCGGGCAGAATCGTCAACGCCCCTCGCTGCGAGCAGGGCATCTGCGTCCACGCTCGCGAGCGGAGCGAGCGGGAGGTCGCGAAACACGGCATGAAGTCCCGCACCTCGCCAACTTGGGTCCGGAGCGTGGCGGCCGGCGAGCACCAGCCGCGTGCTCGCGGGGAGAACATCAAGCAACGCATCCCGGAGCGGCGGCAGGGCCGAG
>CAYMRO010000018.1:0-15046 GCA_964392875.1 uncultured Demequinaceae bacterium | reverse complement strand
GCTGGCAGCGTCACGTCACGGCCACCGCCGGGCGCCGCTGCGGGTGCTGGCTCGGGTGCCGTTTCCCCAACGGGCGCAGCCTCAGACACGGGCGCAGCCTCAGCAACGGGCGAAGCCTCAGCAACAGGCTCGGGTGCCGACTCAGCCACGGGCTCGGGTGCGGCGGCAGGGGCAGCCGGCGCGGCGTCGGGCGTACTTGCCCCCGCCTCATCTGCGGCTCCAATGCGTGCGAGCACGGCGCCAACCGCCGCGATGTCGTCTTCGGCGACGACAATCTCCAACAGCGTTCCCGCAACGGGAGACGGGATCTCGGTGTCCACCTTGTCGGTAGATACCTCGAGGAGCGGCTCGTCCATGGCGACGGTGTCGCCAACGGCCTTCAGCCAACGGGTGACGGTGCCTTCTGTGACGGATTCGCCAAGGGCGGGGAGGGTGACGTCGATGCTCATGATGGTTATTGTCTCCGTAATCAGTCGTGAGCGTGAAGTGGCTTGCCAGCGAGAGCCAAGTGGGCCTCGCCAAGCGACTCGTTCTGGGTGGGGTGGGCATGGATGTACGGCGCCACATCTTCGGGGTGCGCATCCCAGCTCACGATGAGTTGGGCCTCGCCAATCTGCTCGCCCATGCGCTCGCCGAGCATGTGGATGCCGACGACCGGGCCATCTACGACTCGGACTAGCTTCACGAAGCCTGCGGTGCCAAGGATCTGGCTCTTGCCGTTGCCGCCAAGGTTGTATTCGAGCGCAACAACCTTGTCGTCTCCATAGGTCTCTTTGGCCTTCGCCTCGGTGAGCCCAACGGATGCGACCTCAGGATTGCAGTATGTGACGCGCGGAATGTTCGCCTCGACGATGGGCGCGGGGCTTAGCCCCGCGATGGTCTCGGCAACGAAGATGCCCTGGCCAAATCCGCGATGCGCGAGTTGCAGGCCCGGAACGATGTCGCCAACCGCGTAGATGTTGGCGACGCCGGTGTGGAGTCGCTCGTCGGTGAGCACAAAGCCGCGGTCGATGCGCACTCCCTGCTCCTCGTATCCGAGGTCTTGCGTACGCGGCCCGCGACCCACAGCAACGAGGAGCAGGTCTGCAGTGAGCGTCGTGCCGTCTTCTAGCGTCACGGTCACGCCATTTTCATCCTGCGTGACGCCCTGGAATCGCACTCCAAGCTTGTAGTCGATGCCGCGGCGGCGGAACGCGCGCTCCAGGCCCTTGGAAAGCGCCTCATCCTCATTTGGGACGAGGTGCGGCAGCGCCTCGACGATGGTGACCTTTGCACCGAACGAAGTCCAGACCGAGGCGAACTCAACGCCGATCACTCCGCCGCCCAGGACGATTGCCGAGGTGGGAATGGTGTCCAGTTCGAGTGCCTCATCCGACGTGATGACGCGGCCACCGATGTCGAGGCCCGGCAGCGATCGCGCGTAGCCACCTGTAGCGAGCACGATGTTGCGGCCCGTGTAGCGCTCGCCGTTGACCTCGATGGCATCCGGACCCACGAGCCGCCCGCGGCCCTCGATCACCGTCACGCCGCGCGACTTCACGAGGCCCTGAACGCCGCGGAAGAGTCGATCGACAACGCCCTGCTTGTAGGCATTCACACCGTTGATGTCAATGCCATCGAGCGAGCTCAACACGCCGAACTTGGAACCCTCGCGCGCACTGTCCGCTATTTCAGCGGCGTGAAGGAGCGCCTTCGTGGGGATGCAGCCGTTGTGGAGACACGTGCCGCCAACCTTAGATTCCTCGATGAGACCAACGCTCATTCCCAGTTGCGAGGCGCGCAAAGCGGCGGGGTATCCGCCACTTCCGGCGCCGAGGACGAGCACGTCAAACGAGTGAGGGGTGGGCTCGGTCACGATAGGGGTCTCCTTGTAAGGCCAGTCGGTACTGCCCATCTTGCCACCCTCGCACGGGCTCGCGAACCCCCAACGGCGGCTAACCTGGGCTCATGGGATTGTTCTCGCGCCGGCCAAAGACACAAGGCGCGCAGGTAAGCGCCAAAGATGCACAGTCGGAGACCATCACTCATTTGCGTGGCTTCGTCAAGGACCATCCGGGTTGTGAAGCGTTCATTGAACCGCCAACGCGAGTCACGCAGACCACCATGGTCATAGTGGCCGAGACCGGGGAGTGGACGCGCAGGCGCATCCCTGACCAGGCCACGGCGCGCAAGGTCGCCACGCAGCTTGGCGTGCCCGCCTTTGACGTCAACCTCTCCGGCTACCCGTCGCGCATGCGCGAATGGAACGAGACGCACCGCAAGCAATACTGACGGTCCGACGCTGTGGTTGGGTTGTGCGGATTGGGCGGGGGTTACGCGACAGCGCGGTTGGCGAGGAAGCGCAACAGCGTCCTTAGCGATGCTCCCGTGGCTCCAGGTGGGTTGTAGTCATGGGCGCCGCCCTCGTTGAACGCCGGGCGCGCAATGTCGAGGTGAGCCCACGGGGTGTCGCCCACGAATTCGCGCAGGAACAGGGCCGCTGACAGCATGCCGCCGCCATTCGGGTCTCCGATGTTCCGCAAGTCCGCGATCTTGGAATCGATGGACTCGCGCAAGTGCTCTGGCATGGGCATGGGCCACATTGCCTCGCCGCTCGCGTCAGCAGCAGCGATGACCTCCGCGCGCACCTCGTCGGTGCCCATCACACCAGAAGTGCGGCTGCCAAGCGCCATTCCCTGCGCGCCCGTCAGCGTTGCCACGTCAAGCACAGCATCGGGCGACTCTTCTACGGCCTTGACCAGGCCGTCGGCCATCACCAGGCGACCCTCCGCGTCCGTGTTGAGCACCTCAACTGTCTTCCCGCCATAGATGCGAATCACGTCGCTTGGGCGCTGCGCGGTTGCGGATGGCATGTTTTCCGCGATGCACAGCCAGCCCGTGACGCCGATGCCGAGTCCCAGGCGGGCGGCGGCGGCAACAGCGTGCAGCACGATCGCGGCGCCGGACATGTCCGACTTCATGGTCTCCATGGACTTTGACGGCTTGAGCGAAATGCCGCCGGTGTCAAATGTGATGCCCTTGCCAACAAGCGCGATAGTTTGAGCCGCATCCGCCGGCGCGTAGGCCACGCGCACGAGCCGTGGCGGCCGCGAGGAGCCAAGCCCAACGCCCAGGATGCCGCCGCAACCCATTTCCGCGAGCTCGTTCTCATCCCAGACGGTCACGGACAGGCCGTACTCCTTGCCGAGCGCGAGCGAGGCGTTGGCGAGGGCAGCTGGGTACATGTCGAGCGGGGGAGTGTTCACGAGGTCGCGCGAACCATTGATCGCCTCCGCCACGATCGCGCCACGTTCCACGGCTACGTCGCTGGCACCCGCAATGAGCCAGTCCGTGGTGTTGGCCTCGTGATCCGATTTGTAGGGCGTGAAGGCATACGAGCCGAGCAGCACGCCATGTGTGATCGCGGCGGCCTCCTCGTCATTTGCGATGGGAAGCGCCACCGCCACCCGTGCGGGCTTCTTGCCACACGCACGTGATGCTGAGCCCGCCGCCTCGCGGAGGGCGTTTGCGCCACCATTGCCCAGACCAACGCCAACCACGCGCGTTGCCGCCACGGCGTCTCCACCAGGCACCACGCTCGTTGAGCCCAACTTTCCGCTCGCCTCCAGGGCGGCGAAGGAGGCATCGAGGGCGGCCCGCGCTGCGTCGTCGAGTTGAGGGTGCGCGGCTACGGTGCCGTCAGCCCCAATTCCCACAATGAGGGCGTCTGCGGAGAGGCCCGCAACGGATTCTTGAGTTGCATTAGCAGTCATGCGCCGAGCCTAACCCCCACTACCTTGGAGCCATGTACCGATTCATCTACCGTCACGTGCTGTGCCACGTGGATGCGGAGAAGGCCCATCGATTTGGCGTGGTGGCATTCGCGCGTTTGCCCTGGATGTTCCGGGCGGGACGCTCGCTACGCATTATGGCGAGCCCCAAGCCCGGCTCCACCGTGCAGGTAATGGGGCTCGCCTTTCCCGCGCGCGTGGGCCTCGCTGCGGGCATGGACAAGAACGCGGAAGCGGTGGTGGGCTTGGCCGCCGCCGGTTTTGGGTTTGTGGAGATCGGCACCGTGACGGCACGCCCGCAGCCGGGCAATGAGCGCCCTCGCTCCTGGCGAGAGCTTGACGTGCACGGATTGCGCAATCAGATGGGTTTCAATAACGAGGGCGCGGATGCAGTTGCCCGACGCCTCGCGCGCCTTCGCTCGTCGGCTCGCGGCAGGGCGGTGGTGCTGGGGGTCAACATCGGCAAAACCAAGGTGACCGCAGCCCAAGATGCGGCCACGGACTATGCGTACTCCGCGCGAGTGCTGTCGCCGTATGCCGACTATCTGGTGGTCAACGTGTCTTCGCCAAACACGCCTGGGCTGCGGGACCTGCAATCCGTTGACGCGCTGCGCCCCATCCTTGAGCACGTCCGTGGAGCGGCGAGCGAGGCGGTACCGCAGCGGCGCGTGCCGCTGCTCGTCAAGATCGCTCCGGATCTGGCCAACGAAGACATCGACGCGGTGACGGACCTAGCGCTCGAGTTGGGGCTCGATGGCATTGTCGCGACTAACACCACCATCGCTCACGATCGCGGACCCGGCGGACTTTCTGGGCCGCCCGTGCGGGAGCGCGCGCTCGCGGTCGTAGCGCGCATCGCCGCCCGTGCGCAAGGCAAGCTCGTGGTAGTCGGGGTTGGCGGCATCTCAAGCGAAGCCGATGCCCGGAGCTTCCTTGACGCAGGGGCCGACCTTCTGCAGGTCTACACGGCGTTCGTTTATGAGGGGCCCGGGTGGGTCTCGCGGCTAAATCACGCCCTCAGCGAACCTTCTGAAACTGCGGGGAACTAGCGGGCACTTACGCGCGTTCACCACATGTACGTTCCTGCCAGGCGTACAAACATTGTTCTCTCCTTTGAAATGAAGGGCCCAGACTCGATGAGTCTGGGCCCTTCATTTGTCTGGAGTTCGGTAGCTGGCGAGCTTCGCCGGTTAGGGGCGGTGAGCCGGGCTCGTCTCAAGGGTGCGCTGGGGGTCGCGCTCCACGATGTCGCCAAGGATCGCGTCAATGCGCTCAAGCAGCTCTGCCGGGATAACTACACCGCTCGCCTTGGCGTTGTCGGTGACCTGCTCCGGCCGTGACGCGCCGATAATCGCAGCCGCGACGTTGTCGTTGCTGAGCACCCATGCCACGGCCAGCTGCGCCATCGTGAGGCCCAACTCGTTGGCAACGGGCTGCAATTGCTGCACCTTGCCAAGCACGTCGTCGGTCAAGAAGCGCTTGATCATGTTGGCGCCGCCCTTGAGGTCCGTGGCGCGCGAGCCCTCGGGAAGCGGTGCACCCGGCGCGTACTTGCCCGTCAGCACGCCCTGCGCAACAGGGGACCAGACGATCTGGCTTAGACCCTCCTCGCGTGACGCGGGGACTACCTCGTCCTCGATAACGCGCCACAGCATCGAGTACTGCGGCTGGTTGGAGATGAAGGGCACGTGGAGCTCGCGCGCGAGCGCTGCGCCGGCGCGGATCTGATCTGCGGTCCACTCGGATACGCCGATGTACAGGGCCTTGCCCTGCCGCACGATGTCCGCAAAGGCCACCATTGTCTCTTCCAGCGGAGTCTCATGATCAAAGCGATGCGCCTGGTAAAGGTCCACATAGTCCGTCTGGAGGCGAGTCAGTGAGCCGTTGATGGACTCCATGATGTGCTTGCGAGACAGCCCGGCGTCGTTGGCGCCCTTGGGCCCCGTTGGCCAGTAGACCTTGGTGAAGATCTCGAGGCTTTCGCGGCGCTCGCCCTTGAGGATCTCGCCCAACACGGACTCGGCACCGGTGTTGGCATAGACGTCTGCGGTGTCGAAGGAGGTGATGCCAGCGTCAAGCGCGGCCTTGACACAGGCGGCCGCCTGCTCGTTCTCCACTTGCGATGCGTGGGTGAGCCAGTTGCCGTATACGAGCTCGGTGATTTTGAGGCCCGAGTTGCCCAGATAGCGATAGGTGACCATAAGTTCAGCCTACCGCTCGGTAAGAGGCGAGCGTCCCGTCGGCCATGCGAAGGGTGCCGCGCGCGCACGCTGAGCTCCTGGTCCCCCCACCCGGTGGTCCCCCCACCCGGTGGTCCCCCCACCCGGTGGTCCCCCCACTGGTGAATTGGTGCAGGACGTCAGGATTTTGGCTCAAATGCTGCCGGGATCCACCAATTGGCGGGGCGGCGGGGCAGCGCGGAGGCGACCGTCCCGTCGGCCTGCGAGGCAGCGCGGAGGCGGCCGTCCCGTCGGCCCTGCGAGGAGCACCGCGCGCGCACGCTGAGCTCCTGGTCCCCCCACCCGGTGATTCCCGCCCGGTGATTTGGTGCAGGACGTCAGGATTTTGGCTCAAATGCTGCCGGGATCCACCAATTCGCGGGGCGGCGGGGCAGCGAGCGGGCTGGCCGCCCGAGCTGCCTGAGCTGCTCGTGCCGAGCGCTACGTGGGGAACTCGCCGCGGCGCACCTTGGGCCGGGGAGTCCGGAAGCGACGCAGGTTGAGCGAGCGCGCAATGGAGTAGAACGAAAATCCGCGTGGCACTTTGGTTGCGCCAAACTTGGCAATGACGGCCTTCTTAAGGCGACGCAGCATGAGAAACGTCTCCACCGCGGCCATCAGCACGATCACGTAGAAGCCCAGGATGAGAATCGCGCTGAGCGCACCGCCACTGTTGCCAAACGCGAGCGAGAGGATCACAAAAAGCAGTGACAACGGCAGGAGAAATTCGCCGATGGACGTGCGCGCATCGATGTAGTCGCGTATGAAGCGCTTCTCCGGGCCACGGTGCTCGGCCGGCATGTTCTTCTCGTCGCCCGCGCGCATTGCCGTGTACTCGGACTCGCGGCGGGCACGGTCGCGTGCGCGGCGGCCCTTGGAATCGGACTTGGCGTCCATGACCAGTCCGCGCTGGTTCGCCGCTTCTTGCTGCTTGCGCTTGGGAGTTGGCTGCCCCTTCTTGTCTTGGGGCGAGGTGGGCTCCACCTCAACGGCGGTTGCGGGCGTTGGTTCAGTCTTGCGCGAGGCCATGGTGTCCTAGGGTTCAGTCTTTCGCCGGGTTGACGGCGGGCAGGGAGAGCATACGGTCAAGCGCGATCTTCGCGAACCGCTCCGTCTCCGGATCCACGACGATGCGGTTGGGCACCTCGCCAGCCACGAGAGACTCGAGTGCCCACACCAAATGCGGGAGATCGATGCGGTTCATCGTGGAGCAGAAGCAGACGGTGTCCTCGAGGAAGTGCACTTCGAGTTCGGGGTGGGAGTTCGCGAGGCGTCGCACCAGATTGAGTTCGGTGCCAATGCCCCACGCGCTGCCGGGTTCCGCGGCGTTGAGTGTGTTGATGATGTATTCCGTGGAGCCCACATAGTCCGCCGACGTCACGACGTCGTAGGTGCATTCGGGGTGCACGATGATGTTGACGCCTGGGATGTTGGCGCGCAGAGCATCCACGTTTTCCTTGCGGAAGCGGCCGTGCACGGAGCAGTGGCCCTTCCAGAGAATGACGCGCGCTGCCGCGAGTTGTTCCGGGGTGTTGCCGCCCAGCGGCTTGCGAGGGTCGTACAACACGCAGTCGTCGAGCGAGAATCCCAACTGCAGCACTGCGGTGTTGCGGCCAAGGTGCTGATCGGGGAAGAACAGCACCTTGCCGTCGCCCTCCACTCCACCAACTTGGTCAAAGGCCCAGCGCATGGCCACCTCGGCATTGGAGGACGTGCACACCACGCCGCCATTGCGGCCGCAGAAGGCTTTGATCGCCGCGGTGGAGTTCATGTAGGTGACAGGCACGGTGCGCTCGGAGATGCCCACCTCGGCGAGCTGCGCCCACGCGTCCTCAACCTGATTGATGTTGGCCATGTCCGCCATGGAGCAGCCCGCAGCCATGTCGGGAAGCACCACGGCCTGGCGGTCGTCGGTGAGGATGTCTGCACTCTCGGCCATGAAGTGCACGCCGCAGAACACAATGAACTCCGCTTGCGGGCGTGCCGCGGCTTCACGCGCGAGCTTGAAGGAGTCACCGGTCACGTCCGCAAAGTCAATGACCTCGTCGCGCTGATAGTGGTGGCCAAGAATGAACACGCGATCGCCGAGCGCCGCCTTCGCGGCGCGCGCTCGTTCTACGAGCCCAGGGTCCGATGCCGCAGGCAAATCGCCCGGGCAATCCACGCCGCGCTCAGACAGTGGGTCGCGGCGGGTACCTAGCAACAGCAGCGCCGGCGACGACCCAGGTTCCGTGAAGGTCTGCGTCATTCGACCAGTGTCTCACGCCAGGCAGGGCAGACTTGAGCCCATGCGAGCAGTCATGGGAGTGGATCGCTGGCCCGGCGTGGAGTCCATCCGCGATGTGGGTCGCATTGCCGCGGCCGCGTGGGGCGAGGTGTCGGACGCCACGCTTGAAGTGGTGCCCATTGGCGACGGCGGCCCGCGCACGGCCGACGCCTTCCCCCCAGACCGCATCAGCGTTGGCGGCGCGCTCGCCGTGCCCATTCAGGCGGGATTGCTGCTCAGTCCAAAAGGCAACGACCAGCGCTGGAATCCCCAAGACCTCATGACCGCGCTCTTGGGACTCGCGGCGGCCGCCGACGCGCCGGGTGCGGTCATCATCCCTCTTGGAGACGCATCGCCAGCTGGCGACGCCGTGGACGTTTGGGGGCCCGCACCCATGACCACGAGAGTTTCGCTCGCCAAGTTGTCCATGCGTGCACTCGTCACGAGCGACCGGCCGCTGCTCGGCTTCCACGGGATGAGCTTCGCGCTCCGTAACGGCAGGGAATCGGATAGGGCGATAGCTGTAGCCGCTCAGGAACAAGAGGAACGCTGGCGGAGCATCGCCGCCACCGGTGACCACATCGCCTCGCGCGGCACCCTCATTGGGCCCACGCGGCTTTCCGACGCTCCCGGCTCCGGCGCGGCCGGAGGCCTCGCCTATTGCCTCGCGGCCGTTGGCGCCGCCATCACCAGGGCACCGGATTATTTGGCAGACGCGGCTGGGCTTTCCGACGCCATCGGCGGGGCCGACGTTGTGATCGCCGTTGGCGGTCCGCTCACCCCCGCAACGCTCGACCATGGGCTGGCGAGTACCGCGGCACGGCTCGCCGCACGCCATGCACTCCCCGCGGTGGGCATCACCACCGACCTTGCGGTGGGGCGCCGGGACGTGATGGCTGCCGGACTCAGCGGCACGCACGAGGGCGTTCCAGGCGAAGAAGGGCTTGCCGACGTTGTGCGCCGAGTTGCGCAGACGTGGGCACCGCGTCGCTAGCGGGCACGCCACGCGAGTGAGTTCTGCAACAGTGTGTAGGGAATATCGGCGGGGAGACGTACGCTGGTAACCACGGACGCGATAGAGAGGAGCCGCCCATGACAGATACTGCAATTGAAACCAAGGCACACGGGGTTGTCATCACTGACACCGCCGCGGCCAAGGTAAAGAGCCTGCTTGAGCAGGAGGGCCGCGACGATCTTCGTCTGCGCCTGGCGGTGCAGCCTGGCGGTTGCTCCGGCCTCATCTATCAGCTGTACTTCGACGAGCGCGTCCTCGATGGGGATGCCCTCCGCGACTTCGACGGTGTCGGGGTAGTTGTTGACAAAATGTCCGTCCCGTACCTCGACGGAGCAACGATCGACTTCGCGGACACGATCGAGAAGCAGGGCTTCACGATCGATAACCCCAACGCAGGCAGTTCTTGCGCATGCGGCGATTCGTTCAGCTGACAGAACTCTTTATCTGAGACGGACGGTGAGGGCGAAAGCCCCACCGTCCGTTTCTGTTTGTTCAATGCGCGTTTCTCCAACAAAGTCGTTGCCCGTCATGCGCGCCCAGGCTGGCACGTCTACGCGCGCGGCAACGTCGGTGCACTCCACGGTGAGTTCGTCTCCCGGCGACGCAGACGCCGCCGCCTTGCCGAGCGCGATGATCGGCAACGGGCACAGGAGCCCGCGCGCGTCGATTGTGGTTTCACGCAATGGCTGGCGCTCCGGCTTCGCGCCGCAGGTCCTCGATGGCCGTGGTGGCAGCGGCGACAAACCTGTCAACGTCCGCCGACGTGACCCCCGGGTGAAGGGCGATACGCACGTTTCCATGGGAGAGCGCCCCAACGGCAGCAAGCACACGTGACGGCTCGAGCGAACTGGTGGTGCACGCCGAGCCCGAGCCCACCGCGAATCCTTCCTTGTCGAGGCGGCTCAGGAGCGCCTCGCCGTCAACGTATAGGCAACTGAACGTGAGCACGTGGGGCAAGCGATGTTCGGGGTCGCCAACAAGATCGATGCCCGGAACCGCTCCCATACGAGCCCGCACCGAGTCAATCATCTCCGCGGCGCGCGTGGCCTCGGCGTCGGCGTTCTCGAGCCGCTCCTGGAGGGCTACGGCCGCCGCGAGGGCGAGCGGCACGCTGACCCCGCCGGACGCCCAGTCGTCTCCTTCCGGCCATGCCGGAAGCCAACGCGTATCAGGGCGTAGCGCAACCACGCCGATGCCTTGCGGCCCGCCCCAGTCGGCGGGGTTGGCAACGAGGGCGCTCCACGAAGCTGGGGCCGCGACGTGGCCAATGGAGCTCGTAGCGTCCACAACGAGTGGCACACCACGGGCCGACGTTAGTTGGTACACGGCATCGAGATCTTGGACGGTGCCAAGCTCATGGTTCGCGTGCTGGATGGCCGCCAGGGCAACGCCAGGGTCTGCGAGCGCCTCACCCAAAGCGTCTAGGTCAACATGGCCCAACGAGTTCACCGGCAGTTCAATGGGCGCGCGCTGCGCAGCAAACTGTGCGGCATGCACGGTGGCGTCGCGCTCGATAGCGCTCACGAGGACGTCTGTCCTCCCGCGTCGTGCCGTCCAGATGGCCGCGATGACACGCTCCAGGCCGGAAACCCCAGACGAGGAGAAATTGACGTCTTGAGCTCTGGCGCCCAGAGCGTCGGCCAGTGCCTCGCGAGAGCCTTCCAGCAAAGCCCTGGCGCGGCGCGATTCACTGGACAGCCGCGCGGGGTCCGCCCAGCCGTCGGCCAATCCTGCAACCAAAGCCTCCCGTGCACGTGCGCTCATGGGTGCGGAGCCGCCACTGTCGAGATACGTGCGGGGTGCTGACATGGCTTCACGGTATCGCGCGATACACTGGCGAGGTGTCCACAAGCTCTCGTTCGCGCGCACCGAAAATAGCTCTTGCAGGGTTAGGTGCAACGCTCGCCGCAGTCCTTCTAGCAGGGTGTTCAACTGGAATTGAGAACGGCGCGCTGCCGTCCACTCCGGAGATCACCAACCAGACAGGGACCATCATCCATTTGTGGAATGGGTCCTGGATCGCTGCCCTCACGGTGGGTGTGATCACGTGGGGTCTGATGCTGTGGTGTGTGGCCGTTTACCGCAAGCGCAAGGACGACAACAAGCTGCCTCCGCAGACGCGCGCCAACATCCCGCTCGAGCTCATGTACACCGCGATTCCACTCATCATGGTCGCGGTGCTCTTTAAGTTCACGATCAATGACATCGCGGAGATCAAGGACACGTCAGTTAAGCCCGACTACACGATCGAGGCAATCGGCAAGCAGTGGAGCTGGGACTTCAACTACACCGACGACGACACCCATACGGCCGGTGTGCAAGCTGTGCTGACCGGCAAGGTGGGCGTTGAGGAGACGCTTCCCACGCTCTATCTGCCTGTGGACAAGCGCATCGAATTCCACATCATGTCTCGCGACGTTGCCCACTCCTTCTGGATTCCGGCCTTCCTCTACAAGGAGGACGCGATTCCTGGCCGTCTCAACACGTTCCAGGTGATCCCCACCAAGGAGGGCACGTACCAGGGCAAATGTGCGGAATTGTGCGGTGAGTATCACGCATCGATGCTGTTCAACGTCAAAGTAGTGTCACAAGCGGAGTACGACGAATACATGCAGTGGCTGCGTGACAACGGCGGCGAGGGCCAACTTGGCATCGAATACAGCCGCGACCAAGTTGTTGAAATTACGCACGAGCAAGCGGCCGAGGAGGGCAACTGATGGCGACCGTCGCCTATGAGACCGACGCTCCGGCGACCCTGGCTCCCGCGCTCACCATTGCGCCACGCAAGCAGGGTTCCGTAGTCGTCAACTGGATCACGTCCACTGACCACAAGGTCATTGGCAAGCTGTATCTCATCACGTCGTTCTTTTTCTTCATGGTGGGTGGACTCCTTGCGCTGCTGATCCGCGCGGAGCTCTTTGAGCCCGGCATGCAGGTGGTGCAGTCCGCAGAGCAGTACAACCAGCTCTTCACCATGCACGGCACCATCATGCTGCTGCTCTTCGCAACGCCACTGTTTGCGGGCTTTGCCAACGTCATCATGCCTTTGCAGATTGGCGCACCCGACGTTGCGTTCCCGCGCCTCAACATGTTCGCGTTCTGGCTCTACGCCTTTGGTGGCACCATCGCCATGGCGGGATTCTTCACGCCCCAGGGCGCCGCTTCGTTTGGCTGGTTCGCTTACGCGCCGCTCTCGAACGCCATCTACTCGCCCGCGCTCGGCGGTGACCTATGGGTCTTTGGCCTGGCGCTTGGTGGATTCGGAACCATCCTCGGTGCCGTTAACTTCATCACCACCATCGTGACGATGCGTGCACCCGGAATGACGATGTTCCGCATGCCCATCTTCACGTGGAACACGCTCGTCACGTCGATGCTCGTGCTCATTGCCTTCCCACCGCTCGCGGCCGCGCTGCTCGCGCTCGGTTCGGACCGGCAGCTGCACTCGCAGGTGTTTAACCCAGACAACGGCGGGGCCATGCTGTGGCAACACCTGTTCTGGTTCTTTGGGCATCCAGAGGTCTACATCATCGCGTTGCCGTTCTTTGGCATAGTCACAGAGATATTGCCGGTCTTCGCCCGGAAGCCGCTCTTCGGCTATACGGGCCTGGTGTTCGCGACCATCTCGATCGCCGCGCTCTCGGTGACGGTGTGGGCGCACCACATGTACGTCACGGGCGCAGTGATGCTGCCGTTCTTCGCGTTCATGACGATGCTCATCGCCGTGCCTACTGGCGTGAAGTTCTTCAACTGGATCGGCACCATATGGCGTGGGAAGTTAACTTTCGACACGCCCATGCTGTGGAGCATCGGCTTCCTCGTCACGTTCCTTTTTGGTGGCCTGACCGGTGTCATCCTGGCCTCGCCGCCGCTGGACTTCATCCTTTCTGACTCCTACTTTGTGGTGGCGCACTTCCACTACGTGGTGTTCGGCACGGTCGTGTTCGCCATGTTCGCGGGCTTCTACTTCTGGTGGCCAAAGTTCACCGGCAAGATGCTCAACGAGCGCCTGGGCAAGTTGCACTTCTGGTTGCTCTTCATCGGGTTCCACACCACGTTCCTCATCCAGCACTGGCTGGGCGTGCGCGGCATGGCGCGGCGCTACGTGGACTACATGCCCGAGGACGACTTCACGTGGATGAACCAGGTGTCTACCGCCGGTGCCTTCCTGCTTGCACTGTCCACGCTGCCCTTCCTGTGGAATGTGTACATCACGCAGCGTCGGGCGCCCATGGTGACCGTGAACGACCCCTGGGGCTTCGCCAACTCTCTTGAGTGGGCAACCTCGTGCCCGCCGCCACGTCACAACTTCACGTCCATCCCGCGGATCCGTTCTGAGCGCCCTGCGTTCGATCTGCACCATCCCGCAGCTGCGGCAATCGATCACGCGGTGGCCGAGCACGGCACGCTCATAGACCATGCGCCCGTGGACACCCCCGACGGCTCCCAGGCGAAGGGGGAGTAGCTCATGAACCGCGAATCAAGCATCTTCATGGTCCCCGCCGGGTTCTTCGCCATTGCCACGATCGCCTACGGCATGTGCACCGATTGGGCCGAGTGGGTTGGCGTTGTCTGCATCGCTCTCACTGGTGGCCTGTTCTTGATGATCGGCATCTATTTCAAGATGCTCGCCAATCGCCACGGACACCGCCCTGAAGACCGTAACGATGGCGAGATCTCCGAGCAGTCAGGGGAGCAGGGAGTCTTTGCCCCGTGGAGCTGGTGGCCGTTGGTCCTCGGTGCCGCCGCGGCGCTGGGCTTCGCGGCCCTCGCGATCGACTGGTGGATCATGGCTCCGGCGCTGGTGCTCGGCGTGATCGCGCTCGTTGGCTGGGTGTTCGAGTTCTCGCGCGGGCAGCACGCGCACTAATCGCCTGAGCGATAGCGGTGCGCATGGAGATTCCTGAGCCCGCAGCACTTCCGGGAATTCTCGAGTCACTCGCCTCCTGGCAGCATGACGGTGCCCCGTTTCAACTCCACCCTGGCGACATTGGCTGGCATTGGCGGTTTGGCGCGGACGCCACCGCGCTCGCAATGCGCGTGTGGGCAGCAGCGGGCGAAACAGTTGCGGTTGGGCTAGTTGACGGCCCGACGCTGCGGCTGGCTTTGCCCAGCGACGGCTTGGATGACGCTCTGGTCACGTCCGTAGTCGCTGACATCGAGGGCACGGATGTCGCCACTGTCGAGGCGCCTCGGGGCTCCGCGGTTCGCTCCCGCCTCGCCGATCATGGCTGGACGGAGGGCGACCTCTGGACCCCGCTGGCGCGCGATCTCAGCGAACCCATTGACGTGGAGGGGCTCGCGGTGACCGTAACCGATCAATTGACCGTGGCTCCGCGAGTGTCCGTTCACAGGGGAGCCTTTGAAGGCTCCGCGTTTACCGCGGAACTGTGGCGCCAGATGGCATTGGGCCCGGCGTATCGCTCGGCGCGATGCGTTGTTGGTTGGGACAGCAGTGGGATGCCCGTCGCGGGGGCAACCGTGTGGTCCGCAGGGCGGGGAAGGCCGGGATTGCTTGAACCGCTTGGCGTGCCGCCGGAACATCGGGGCCGCGGGTATGGCACGGCCATCGCGCTGGCTGCAGCCGCAGCGCTGCGAGCCCTGGGCGCCTCGACGGCACTCGTTGGGACACCCAGCACCAACACGGCTGGAGTCGCCACCTACGTGGCCGCAGGGTTTGTGCGCGGCTCGCAAATGCCTGATCTTGCGCGGCCCTAGACCTCAAAGCGCACATAGCAAGAGGGTCCCTGGGCATATCGCCCAAGGACCCTCTTGC
>CAYMRO010000017.1:0-15809 GCA_964392875.1 uncultured Demequinaceae bacterium | reverse complement strand
GCACAATCTCCTCAGCCGCCTCAAGGTTGTTGAGCGTCATCGTCTCTTCGAGCGTGCCGCCCTTGCCAACAAACTTGCCGGTGTTGACGTCGATGACCGTCATGGCCTCTGTGCGGTCAATGACGAGCGAGCCGCCGGAGGGCAGCCACACCTTGCGGTCCATGCCCTTGGCCAACTGCTCGTCGATGCGAGACTCCGCGAACACGTCGCGGTCGCCAACGAACTTGTGCAGGCGCGGCATGAGGTCTGGCGCCACCTGGTTGAGGTACATCGAGAGCGAGTTCCACGTGTCGTCACCTTGAATGGTGAGCGAGTCAAAGTCCTCGTTGAAGATGTCACGGACCACACGGATGGCCATGTCTGGCTCTCCGCGCAGCAACTTGGGAGCCTTGCCGTTCTTGACCTCGTCCTCGATGGACTGCCACTGACGCTTGAGGCGCTCAACATCCGCGCGCAATTCCTCTTCAGAGGCGCCCTCGGCAGCCGTGCGCACAATCACGCCCGCATCGGCCGGGATGACCTCGCGCAGGAGCTTCTTGAGGCGCGCCCGCTCAGTGTCCGGGAGCTTGCGCGAGATGCCCGTGACCCCGCCACCTGGCACGTAAACCAGGAACCGGCCCGCGAGCGAGATCTGCGATGTCACGCGCGCACCCTTGTGCCCAATGGGGTCCTTGGTGACCTGCACCATAACGGTGTCGCCGGGCTTGAGCGCCAGCTCGATGCGGCGCGCCTTGCCCTCCATGCCAGCGGCGTCCCAGTTGACCTCACCCGCGTACAGCACGGCGTTGCGGCCGCGGCCTACATCAACGAACGCGGCCTCCATGCCCGGGAGCACGTTCTGCACGCGGCCAAGGTAGACGTTGCCTGCCATGGACTCGTCCGCCTGGTTGGAGACGTAGTGCTCAACGAGCACGTCATCCTCGAGCACCGCGATCTGTACGCGGTTGTCCTTCTCGCGCACCACCATGGAACGTTTCACGGACTCGCGGCGAGCAAGGAACTCGGCCTCGGAAATTACTGGGCGGCGGCGCTGGCCGTCACGCGTGTCACGCCTGCGCTGGCGCTTAGCCTGCAGTCGCGTGGAGCCTTGCAGTTGGTCGTCACTCGCGGCCGCTCCCCCTCGCGAGCCGCGCGAACGGCGACGCTTGGCGTTGCCTTCGCCGTCGCCGTTGCCTTCGCCGTCGTTCTCGCCCGACGCTGCGGAATCGTCCGCGCCTGAGTCGCCTTGGCCGTTGCTTGCGCCGGCATCGTCCCCGTCAGTGCGGCCGGTACCAGGCTTTTTGCCCCTGCCTCGGCCACCGCGACGGCGCCGGCGACGCGCTGTTGCTTCGCCACCCTCGCCGCCCTCGCCGCCGCCATCGGCGGCGTCGGACTGTCCCTCCTGGCCACCGCCAGAGGAAACCTCTGGGGCGTCACTGGGGGCCGCGTCGGCCTCTGCTTTTGGCTTGGCTGTGCGCTTGCGCGGGGCGGCCTTGGGGGCGTCGCTTGCCGCAGCATCGGCCGCTGGAGCGTCGGCAGCGTCCGGCTTTGCGCCGCCCTTGGACGCGCCGCCCTTGGACGTGCTCGCTTTTGCCCCGCTCGCCTTGGACGCGGTTGCCTTTGCGCTCTTGGAAGCAGGCGCCTTGGCCGCCGCGGGCTCGGCTGAGGGCGGCCCGGCGGGCGCGGAAGCCCTCCGTGACCGGGGTGCCTGCGTCACTGGCTCGGGAGCCTGAAACACTACGGCTGTTGAAGGAAGTTCGGGTGTGGTGATGTCCTCGCTCACGCGGGTACTCCTGACCGACGACCCCCACACGGAACGCCGGTATTTGGTCAATCGCGGTTCGGAATTTCCGACCGCGCAAGTCTCTAAGGTTCGCGACTGCAACGGACTTGAGCGCCCATCCCCGTGTGGCTTCGCCTCTGTGTGTGGCGGGTTCCAGTCGGGACTGGCAGCTAACATTCGCTACGGTGTCGCGCAGTGGGCATCCGGTGTGGCTGGATGCGGACCTGACACCCATTGTGTCACAGCCGCCCCACTTGCCACAGCCCTTGGTGGTTAGACACGCCAGGGACGTTGGTCCTGCGCCGCCGTGAGCGCGATACACCCCGGTGGCCGTAGCGTGGTGTTCGTGACGCGTGACGACGACCCTCCCGGCCTGCTGCTTGACGCGATTGTGTCGCTCAATTCGCAGCTGGATTTGCCGCACGTGCTCGACCGCTTCCTCCTCGCTGCCACCGAGCTCACTGGCGCGCACTACGGCGCCATCAACATCGTGGATGCGGACGGCGCGAGCGTTGATTTTCACTACACAGGAGTAGCCGACGGCGTGTGGGCTCGCATCGGACGCGCACCCAATCATCTGGCCACGCTCGCGAAAATACCCAGCGAGGGCACGATCGTCATCGAGGAGCTCAGCAACCACCCAGCGTTCGCGGGCTTCCCGCCCGGTCACCCGCCCATGGGCACCTTCCTTGGCACCGCACTCACGGTTCGCGGCGAAGTCTTTGGCTACCTTTACCTGGCGGACAAGATGGGTGGTTTCTCGCCCCAAGACGAGGCGGCCGTACTCGCCCTGGCTGCCGGGGCATCGGTCGCTATCGACAATGCCCAGCTGTTTGAGCGGGCCGTGCGCCGCGAGAAGTGGCTTGAGGCGTCGCAGCAGATCACCACTGCCCTGCTCACAAATCCCGGCGACGAGGAGGCGTTCTCGCGCATTGTCGAGGCGACCATGTCTCTCGCATCCGCCACCCACGCAGCTTTGGTGCTCCCCGGCGTGGGTGACACGTGGGTCATGGAGTTCACGGCCGGCCCACGTGCCATGGAGCTGCTCGGTCTGGTGCTCCCGGAAAGCGGATTCGCCATCACGGCCATCCGTTCCGGCGAAGGCACCGTCGCGACCGCGCCACCTGGAGGCACGGTGCTCGAACCCGTACGCAGATTTGGCCCCACGCTGTATGCCCCCCTGCGTGCGTCGGAACACACCGTGGGGCTGCTCATGCTGTGGCGCGAGCCGGGTCAACGGCCGTTCGACGAGGACGACCTCGCAACCGCCCAGCGCTTCGCCAACCAAGCCGCGCTCGCGCTGACCCTAGCCGAGTTGAGCCACGTGCGGAACGTGACGGCGATGCTCGAGGACCGCGAGCGCCTTGCCGACGACCTCCACGATTTTGTCTCGCAGGAACTCTTTGCCACGGCCATGCAGATCGAGGCGATCTCCGCAGATGTTGATGCCGCGGCGAGCGAGCGGCTCATGCGCACGCTCGATCACGTCAAGCGCGCTCAACACGAGGTGCGCGGCGTGATGAGCACCCTCGCGGGTCACAAGACGAGCGAACCATTTGGCGCGCGGATCAATCGCGAGATTGTCATGGCGCACGATTCACTGGGCTTTGCCCCAACGGTGCAGCTTGACAGGGACGCCGTGGACGCCGCGGTGACGTCCGACCCAACCCTCGCCGACGACGCGGTGGCGGTGGTACGGGAGCTGCTCTCCAACGTGGCGCGGCACGCGCATGCAAGCGCCGTACACGTGGACATTGGTGCGAGCGACGGCCGCTTCAACGTGGTCATCAGCGACAACGGCATTGGGCCAGCCGGTGCACGGAACAGGCACTCGGGGACGTCAAACCTGGCAGGACGCGCGATGCGGCGCAACGGCACGTTCACGTTAGATCCCCTGGCGCCCAGCGCCGACCACCCAGGGACCCGCGCGGAGTGGAACGTAGAGGTCCGCGAGTAGGGCTCTACTGACCGCGGAAGCTCTGCGCCTTCTTGGCTGTGGCCCACGCCACCACCTGCGTGCGGCGCTGCAGGCCCATCTTGGCGAGCACGCTCGTCACGTGGTTCTTGACCGTCTTTTCCGCAATGCCGAGGTGATCGGCTATCTCGCGGTTGGAATGGCCTCGCCCAACTTGCTCAAGGACGCGCCGCTCCATGGGCGTGAGCCTCGCCACAACGTCGTCCTCATGAACCGCAATGTGCTGGCCGTGCTCGCGCCCACTCGCCGCGTCGCGCACCGCCTGCAGCACCTGAGCCGAGCCGGCAGTCTTGGCGAGGAAAACGTCGGCCCCTGCTGCGAGCGCGGCGGCGCGAGCCTCGTCGTCGTCGTAGGACGTCAGCACCACCACGCGCGTGTCCGGAAGGGTGGCGCGAACGGCAGCGATCACGTCCAGCCCGGTGCCGTCTGGGAGGCGCAGATCCGAGAGGATCACTTGCGGCCTCACCGCATTGGCTCGGCGAATGCCTTGGGCAACGTTCGCCGCCTCCGCGACTACCGCAAATCCATCTGCGCGGTCAAAGATGTCACAGATTCCGCGGCGCACTACCTCGTGGTCGTCAAGCACCATCACAGTGATATCGGGCATGCGTCGAGCCTATCGCGCGGAGGTCACTCGCAGTCGCTGACATTGCGGGCACCAGTGGGTTGATCTGCCGCCGATCATGGCGCGTTCCAGCGGCCGGCCGCACCGTGGGCACGGCTCTCCCCCGCGCCCATACGCGTTGAGCGAGCGGTCAAAGTAGCCCGACTCACCGTTCACGTTCACGTAGAGCGCGTCAAAGCTGGTCCCGCCAGCGGCGAGCGCCTCGCCCATCACCTCGCGCGTTGCGTCAAGGAGCGTTCCTGCCGCCTTCCCGCTGAGGCCCGACGCTGGGGTCACCGGATGCACGCGCGCTCGCCACAGTGCTTCGTCGGCATAGATGTTGCCGATTCCGCTCACCTTGGTTTGGTCGAGCAGCACTTGTTTGATGCCGCGCGCGCCCTGGCGCCACTGGTTGAGCACACTACTGCGGCGCAGAGCCGGATCGAGGGCGTCCCTGCCAATGTGCGCCACCGAGGCTGGTACCAGGGGTGATGGGCTGCCGAGTCCGCCCGGGAGGCCGTCGGGCGTCTCCACGAGGTGCTCGGCGTGGAGGTAGCCAAAGGTGCGCTGGTCAATGAAGTCGAGGCTCAACTGGCGCCCGTGTGCAGACAGCGTGAAGCGCGCGCGGCAGTGAGGGTGGGGCTCGGGTGTCACTTCCTCGTGGACGCGGAACTGGCCAGACATTCCAAGGTGCGCGGACAGCGCTACCTCACCGCCATCGAGCAACAGCCACAAGAACTTGCCGCGACGCACCGCCGCGTCGATGCGAGTGCCCGTGATGGCGTCCACGAATGCTGACGGGCTAGGCGCGCGGCGCGCCACCGAGTCCCGCCGGATCTCAACGTGCTCAATGGTTGCGCCGAGCACATGCTGCTCAAGGCCCTGCCTGACCGATTCGACCTCAGGCAGTTCAGGCAATGGAGTCTTCAGGCAATGGAGTCTTCAGGCATCGGTTGCGACGATCGCCGCGTATCCCTGCGCTGCCGCCTCTTGCTCCGCGTGCTTCTTGGCGCTACCGGTTCCAGTGCCCACGATGTCGCCACCAATGAGCACATGCGCGGTGAAGGTGCGCTCGTGATCGGGACCAACACCGTCAACTTCGTAGACCGGAGCACCAAGCCCGCGCTCCGCGGCCGCCTCTTGCAAACTGGTCTTCCAATCCAAGGCGACGCCGGAAAGGGCAGCCGCCTCGAGCGTGGGGCCTACGAGGCGCAACACCACATCACGCGACTTCTCGATGCCGTGCGTGAGGTAGATGGCGCCAAGGATCGCCTCAAAGGAATCGCACAGGATGGAGTCCTTGTTGGCGCCGCCGGAAGCGCGCTCGCCCTTACCCAGCAGCACGCATGGGCCCAGGTCAAGCTCGCGCGCCACCACGGCGAGCGCTCGCTGCGAGACGGACGCGGCGCGCATCTTGGCGAGGTCGCCCTCAGGGAGGTCAGGGTGGGTGCGGTACAGCCAGTCAGTGACGACGATGCCGAGCACCGAGTCCCCAAGGAACTCGAGGCGCTCATTGGTTGGCAAGCCGCCCGCCTCGTAGGCGAACGAGCGATGCGTGAGGGCAAGAACGAGCAGCTCGGGGTCCACGCTGACACCGAGCCGCTCCACGAGGGCGTTGGCCGCAGCCTGCCCGCGCGCGCTCATGACCTCAGAAATATGGGGGCCTACGCCTCGTGCTCGGTGCGGAGGGCCTCAACGTACTGACGGTTGTTGTACGCGCCGCACGTTGGGCATGCCGCGTGAGGAACCCGCTGTGCCTTGCACTGGGGGCATGCCACGAGCGTGGCCTGCGTCGTCTTCCACTGCGAGCGACGCGCACGCGTGTTGCTGCGCGACATCTTGCGCTTGGGAACAGCCACGGCTAACTCTCTTTCGTCTCGGTCAAACCCTTAAGGGCTTGCCACCTGGGGTCAATCATTTCATGCGCGTGACCTGGATTGTCCGCGAGCCGTGCGCCACATTGATCGCACAACCCCGGGCAGTCCGGGCTACACAGCGGGGTGAACGGCAGTGCTGTGACCACCGCATCCCGCAAAATCTCTTCAAGTTCGATGACGTCGCCATCAAACTTAAACACGTCAGCCGCGTCCTCGTCCTCGTACTGCGCTACAGCGTCGGGATAGATAAACAGCCCTTGGATTGTGGCAGAGACCGGAAGTCTCACCTCGTCCAAACAGCGGCTGCACTCCCCAACGGCTTGCGCCGAAACGGTTCCGTGAACCCAGATGCCTTCCTGCACAGATTCGAAACTCACAGTGAGTTCCACATCTGCACCCTCGGGCACGCCGATCACGTCAGTGCCAAGGACCGCTGGGGCCGGGAAGTGAGTGGTGACGGTGCGCTGCTCGCCTGGACGCCGCACAAGTTCCCGCATGGAGAACGTATATGGCGAGGCGGCAGGGCGGTGTTTGTGAGACACGCGCGCCTCCAACTCGTTCCGGTCCGGGTGGACCTTGGCCCACGCGCAAACGGCGGGACCAGCGCTCAAGTGTACGGGATTAGGGCCGTTGGCTCAACCCGCTGTGCGGAGCGCTTCCACCACGCCCGCTGGCACGTATGCGCTCACGTCGCCGCCGTGCCGAGCCACGTCCCGCACTAGCGAGGACGCCACGTGCGCAAGCGCGCTGTCGCCCGTGACGAACACGGTCTCGATGCCCGTCAGCGAACGGTTCATGAGCGCCATGGGGCGCTCGTAGTCGTAGTCCGCTCCCCCGCGCAGACCCTTCACAATCGCCGTTGCACCGCGGGCCTTGCAGAACTCCACGAGCAGGCCATCCGTCTGTGCAACCGTCACGTTGGGTAAGTGCTTCACAGCGGCCGACGCCAACTCGAGTCGCGTTTGCACGTCCAGGAGGGGGCTCTTGGTTGAGTTGTGCGCCACCGCCAGAATAAGTTCGTCAAAGAGACTCGCTGCGCGCGTTGCGATGTCAATGTGACCCATCGTCACGGGGTCAAAACTGCCTGGCAGCACCGCGATTGTCATGAGTTTTGTCCATCCCCGGGCAACGTGTGGGCAAAGTGGAGCACGGTATCACCGTAGTCCTTGGAGGAAACAGGCGCGATGGTCCCCGGCCAGTCCGGCAACGTGGCGCGGCGTGAGAACTCGAGGACGAGTTGCGCCTCCGGCGGCAGCGTCTCACCCAGCGCGTTGAGGACCTCGCCAAGGTCCGCTGCAGCGATGTCGTACGGCGGGTCCATGAACACGAGCGTGAATTCATCATTGGTGCGGCGCACATATTGCAAAGCGCGCTCCTTGACCACGCGCGCATTCGCTCCCAGCCCTAACTCCTTGATGTTGCCCTGAATTACGCGGGCCGCAGCTGGCGAGGCCTCTACGAACGTGGCCGATGCGGCCCCGCGGCTCATCGCTTCAAGACCCAACGCACCGGAGCCGGCGAACAAGTCCAGCACTGCGGCGCCTCTGAGCGCGTTCGCCGATTCCAGCTTGCTGAACAACGCTTCCCTCACGCGATCAGTTGTGGGGCGCGTTCCAGTGGGTGGGACCGAGATGCGCCTGCCGCCAAGCTCTCCCGCGATGATCCGGGTCATGCGCGCAAGCCTAATGGGGGCGCGTAGCCAGCCCCAGCGTCGGCCAAATCAGCGCTGGCTCAGGCGACCCTGCGCATGATCTCAAGGCAGGCGCGAGCGTTGTGATACGGACACTTCCAGGGGCCGATCTTGAGGTCGTTGTCGCCGCCCCTTTGCACGGAACCGTCGCGGTTCAGCGCGCCAAACCACTCGCCGTGCTCGCGATCGATGACGTGATTCTCGATAAAGTCCCACGCGGCGAGGGCAGCGGCGCGATCCTCGGGCCGCCCTGCGAGTTGGTACGCGTTGAGCCAGCCCACCACGCCCTCCGCCTGGGGCCACCACTGCTTCTGGTCGTTGACCACACCATTGGGGGTGCCCTCGTACAAGACGCCGCCGTCCGGGTCTTGGCCGTTGGTGCGCACGGCTTCCGCAAGCAAAAGCGCCACGGAGTGGGCGCGCGCCGCTAGTTCCGGATCCTGAACGCCTGCGGCCGCGAGCGCCTCCCAGGCATCCCAGATGAGCCAACTGGCCTCGATGTCGTGGCCGTAACTCACGATGTCCACATGCGAGTTCCAGGTGAAGTCAAAAAACAGTTGGCAATGCGCGAATGGTTCCAGCGTCACCACATGCTCGATGATCGCGGACACCAATTCGTGCAGCGCCTCGCGAACCCGGTAGTCATTGGTGACGCGCAGCAGCCTGGTGTACGCCTCCATGACGTGGAGGTTGGTGTTCATCGACTTGGGGACTGAGAGGTCCTTGTCGCTCAGCGCGGTCTCCTCGAGCGAACCCCATGAGCGCGAGAGCGCATCAAGGTAGCCACCGGCCACGAGGTCGCGGGCGCGAGCTTCGATGAGCTCAAATGTGCGCATTGCGTTCGCGAGGGCGCGCTCGTCGCCAGTGGCCGTGTGCCACTCGGCAAGCGAGTAGATGGTGAACGCCTGCGCGTAGACCTGCTTGTGGCTCGCGGCCACGGAGCCGTTGGGGTTGAGCGCCCAGAACACGCCGCCCTCTACGGGATCCCAGAACCGGCCAAGTAGGAGGTCATATGCCTTCTGTGCGGTCACGTGCAACTCATCGCGCATCAAGGGCAGCACCTCGCTGGCAGCCGCGAAGGTACGCAGGATGCGAGCCACGATGACCGCGTGGCGTGGAGCCGCATCATCAACGCTGAGGTCGTTGTGGACTACTCCGCGCAACCAACCAGAGTCATCAAACGCATATTGCGCCCAAAAGGGAAGAATGTTGCCGGTCAGCTCCTCGCGGGCGCGCGCCGCAAGGTGGGTGAGAGTGGCGTCGGCTGCCACGGGCTCTGGCATGGAACTACCGTAGCGCCAAAGGTCGAAACGTATCGACGGTGTGAGATGTCCCCCATACGGGCGCTGGAATGGCCAATGTCACACCCCAACCCCTTTTACCTGAGACGGCGCGCCCATAGCCTGTTTGCATGACGCCTGAACTAGAGGACACCCTAGGCCCACGAATCGATACGGCCGTAGACAAAGTGGGTGACCTCTTGCCGGAAGAGTGGTCTCTCGAGTTGCGTTCGGTGATGCGTGAGCTCGTCGCAGACGCTCATGCCGCAGGCGCCGCCCAGTCGCTCCGCATGGATGCGGATCTGCGCCGCAGCTTCTGACACAGGCCGCGGGCCGCACGCCACGTCACTACGTCCGCTCCAAAAACTCCTCGCGCTCCGGCTCCAGCCAGTCGCCAATGGCCTGCGCCAAGGCCGAGTGCCGCTCCAGGCTTGGGTCGTCGTTGATGATGGCTCGCGCATCGTCTCGTGCGGTGGCGATCACGGCGGCGTCGCGCACCACGCGCAGCAGGCGCAGTGACGAGCGCCCCGATTGCGCCGCGCCAAGCACGTCTCCTTCGCGCCGCAACTCAAGGTCCTTCTCCGCGAGCTCAAACCCGTCATCCGTGGCAACGAGTGCCGCGAGCCGCTCGTAGGCGAGCGAACCCTCCTCCGCGTGCGAGACCAGCAGGCACACGCCCGCTTTCGATGCGCGGCCAACGCGCCCGCGCAACTGATGGAGCTGTGAGATGCCAAACCTGTCCGCATCGAGCACCACCATCGCGGTGGCCTCGGGGACGTCAACGCCAACCTCAATCACCGTGGTGGACACCAGCACGGGTGTGCGTCCGGAAGCGAAAGCGGCCATTGCCGCGTCCTTGTCCTCAGCGGCGAGCCGCCCATGCATGAGGCCGATGCTCACTCCCGCGATCTCGGGGCGTTCCGCGAGCATCGCGGCCACCTCGGTGGCCGCGGCGAGCGGGGGGCGATCCTTGACTGGCTCCAACGGCAAGGTGTCGTCGGCCACTGAGTCGTCAACAGCGTCGGGCGGCTCGCTTGGGTCGATGCGCGCGCATACTACGTACGCCCGCCCGCCGCGCTCCACCTCTTCGCGCACGCGCGCCCACGTCCGTGAGACCCACTGCGCATTCCCCTGGGGCACGATGTGCGTCTGGGTGGCCGCCCGGCCAGCCGGCCGTTCCGCAAGCACGGACGTCTCGAGGTCCCCAAAGACCGTCATGGCGACCGTGCGCGGGATGGGCGTTGCCGTCATCACGAGCATGTGCGGCGGGTGGTCGCCGCGAGCACGCAAAGCATCGCGCTGCTCCACGCCAAAGCGATGCTGCTCGTCCACAACTACCAGCCCCAGATCCGCAAACTGCACCGTCTCGCTCAGCAGCGCGTGGGTGCCCACCACAATTCCTGCTGCGCCCGACGCTGCCTCCGCCAAAGCGGCTCGCCGTTCCCTTGAGCCTTGGGAACCGGTGAGCAGCACGAGCCGGGTGGCGTTGTCGGCTCCCGTGAGCATTCCACCGGCACCAAGCGGGCCGAGCAGTTCGCGCAACGTCCGCTCGTGCTGCGCCGCGAGCACCTCGGTGGGTGCGAGCAGCGCCGCTTGGCCACCCGCGTCCACCACCTGCAGCATGGCGCGCAGGGCCACCACGGTCTTGCCTGCGCCAACGTCGCCCTGCAACAGCCGCAGCATGGGGACGCTGCGCCCAAGGTCGGTGGCGATTTCCGCGCCCACCTCCACTTGCCCCGCCGTCAAGGCGAATGGCAACTGCGCGTCGAGCGCGGCAACGAGTCCTTGCGCGACCGCAGGGCGAGGCACGGCACGCAGCGAGGCGTGCTCCGCGCGGCGCCGCGCGAGCGCGGCCTGCAAGATCAGGGCCTCCTCGTAACGCAGGCGGCCCTGGCCCCGGACGTAGTCGTCGGCATGCTCGGGCTCGTGAACTAGCCGTAGCGCTTCGAGGAGCGTGGGCCGCGAATCCCGGTCCCGGAGCTCTTGGGGAACGGGGTCCGGAACGTCCGTCTCGAGGAGCGGATCCAGCACGGTCCGCACGGCGCGCGCAATGCGCCACGTGGGCACCGAGGCCGCTGCCGGATAGAGCGGAATGGGACGAAGCGCCTCGTAGATGGCCTCATCCGCGTCTGCCGCGTCCACGCCAACAATCAGATAGTCAGGGTGCGTGAGCTGCCTGCGCCCGCGATACTCGCCCACGGTGCCCGTGAAGAGTCCAGTACGGCCCGGCCGTAACTTGTCCTCGTGCATGCGCAGCACTCCCGCGCGTTTGGCAAAGAACGTCAGTTGCAGCGTGTCGCGACCGTCTGATACCACCGCCTCCAACATCGCGCCGCTGCGCGAATGCAGAGTGCGGATGGTCGCGGACCGGACCTCCGCCATGACGGTCACGTGGTCACCCGTCCGCAACGAACGAAGATCCGTGAACTCGCCCGGGGTGCCGTAGCGGCGGGGGTAGTGGCGCAGCAAGTCACCCACGGTGGTGAGTCCCAGCTTGGCGAGCGAGGCTGCGGTGCGTTCGCCGAGTGCGCGGGTGAGCGGCTCGGAGAGGCGATCGGTCACTGCGGCGAATTCTCCACGCCAACGGCAATGGCAGGTGCGATCTGATTGCCCTCGTAAACGGCAACATCGGCGCCCGGCGCCGCAGCAGCAGCGGACAATCTGACTTGATCAGCCACGGCCGAGTCAATCCCACGTCCAACGATGACGGTGACCACCTCGGTCCGCGAACTCAGCAGTTGGTCAACGTCGTCGTCGAGGTCCCCTGCCGTGGTGTCCAACACTTGCGTGGCGGCGATGGCCTGCGCCATGCGGTCCACCACGGACTCCCCCGGCGTCACGAGCGCCGAGGCCGCGATCGCGGCCACCACGTGCGCCTCGTGAGAAGCGTCGAGCACCGTGATCCGCGGCCCGCGGCGCTTTGCCGCAAGCCTGCGCGCGGCCCCAAGCAGCGTGGTGTCGCCAGCCACCACCACCCCGGCCTCGCCAACCGCGTCACGCAGCGCGCGCAAGAGGTCCTTGCGTGGAGCGCCCTCCGGATCGGGCACCACCACCACGCACGCGCCGGCCTCAGCCAGGGCGTCGGCAAGGCCCGGGCACGTAGTGAGTGCCACGATGGTGGAGCTGTCCCTGGCGTGGTCGTCTATGCCGCGCACCACCACTTTGCGGGCGTCGGTGCTCATGGCCACGCGAACGGCGTCACCGGGGCGTTGCGTGTGCACGTGCGCTTGCCACAGGCCATGCGAACCCACCACCGCAACCGAATCGCCAAGTGCCTCGAGCCGCGCGGTGAGTTCCCGCTTGAGATCCGTGCGGCTTACGGACACAAACATCACCTCAAAGCCGCCCTCGTGCCCCGTAGGCATCGACGGGGCGCGGAACGCGTCCATGTCCGCGGACCAGTCCACCTCGTCGTATGCCGCGAGCGCACCGGGCCCGGCGAACGTCTCCGCGAGCATCTCCAGTTGCAGCACCAGGCCAGCCGCTCCCGCGTCCACCACGCCGGCCTCGCGCGCGGGGCCCAGTTCCGCTTGCGTGCGGGCAAGCGCGGTGCGGGCTCCCACCACGGCAGCAACAATGGTTGCCTCTCGCGCAGCGCCCGACGCTACGGCTCCGTTGGCAGCGCTGGCCGCGGCTTTTGCCACGGTCAAGATGGTGCCCTCTACTGGCGCACCAACGGCGGAATACGCGGCAGTTGCCGCCGCGTCGAGGGCTGCAGAGATGTCCGTTGAGGTGGTCGTAGAGAGGCCGCCGCGGGCATCGACCGTGGTGAGGAACGCGTTGAGGTAGGCGCTCACGATGACGCCCGAGTTACCGCGCGCACCCAGCAGTGCGCCGCGCGCAAACGCTGCAACTACCTCTTTGTGCGAGGCGTCCGCAGGCAGGTCCGCAATGGCTCGGTTTCCCTCACGAAGGGTGAGGTACATGTTGGTGCCCGTGTCCGAATCGGCCACGGGGAACACGTTGATGGCATCGAGCCTGCCGCGCGCGCGCTTGACAGCGTTGGCCCCACTTTCGAGCCAGCGTCGCAATTCGGCGGCTTCTGCCAACGTCACTCCTCCCGCACCCCCAAATGGGCGCTGCTCGGCTACCATCGTGCCACGGGGACCCCACACGCCCGGCTCTTTCGCAGCGTCGGGCACGGAACTTGGCTTTAGCCGCCTGGTTCGGGTACTCTTGTGCGGTTGCCCGAGCGGACTCGGGCCCCACCCACCATTCTTAGGAGTTCAATCGTGGCTGCCAACTGCGACGTGTGCGGCAAGAAGCCGTCCTTCGGTAACTCGATCTCGCACTCACACCGCCGCACCTCGCGTCGCTGGAACCCCAACATCCAGCGCGTGCGCGCGATCGTTGCGGGCACCCCCAAGCGCGTGAACGTATGCACGTCGTGCCTCAAGGCCGGCAAGGTGCAGCGCCGTACTGCTGCTTAATCTCAGCTTTCCGAGAAACGGGCGTCCCTCGCGGGGCGTCCGTTTTTTCATGCCCGGAAGTGGTCCCAGCCAAGGTCCTGTGGCGTAGCGCCGTCCACGGTGACTCCCGCGCCCACCTCCACGCGGCCAATGACGGTCCAACCAACCGGCACCGCAGCCGTGGTGGGAAAGGCAGCGAGCATGTGGTGATCTTCGCCGCCCGTGAGCGCCCATCTCAGGGGCTCCGAATTCCACGTGCGCGCCGCGGCAACGGCGGCCAGGTGAACGGGAACGGAGGCGGAGTCGATGGCTATCGCTACGTCGGATGCACGCGCGATGCGGCTTGCGTCCCGGAGTAGGCCGTCGCTGATGTCCATCATGGCCGTTGCCCCCCTGAGCGCGGCCTCGAGGCCCGCACCGATGAAGGGCCGCGGTCGCTTGAAGAGGTCAACCGCCTCGCCCTCCGTGATGCCCGCCTCGAGCAGGGCAAATCCAGCCCCAGCCGCCCCAAGGGGAGCTGAAACCGCCAGGACGTCGCCAGGCGCGGCGTCGGACCTTGTGACGGGATCTAAGCCGTGCGTCTCGCCCAAGGCCGTGACGCCAACGTGGATTTCGCTGGCGCTGCTGAGGTCGCCGCCAACCACGCCCACTCCGTGCGGCTCGCAGGCCAGCCGCAAACCGTCCGCGAAAGCGAGCACCCACGCAACCGGAGTTGAGGCGGGCGCGGCCAAAGTGACTTGCAGCGCGGTGGGGACCGCGCCCATAGCGTCGATGTCCGCGAGGTTCTGGACGGCAGCGCGCCAGCCTACGTCCTCGCCCGTTGACCAATCCAGGCGAAAGTGCCGATTTTCCACGAGTACGTCACTCGACACCACCAGGTCCCCGTCCACGGAGAGCACCGCGGCGTCGTCTCCGGGGCCTAGCAACTCAGCATCCGTACTCGGCAGTCGCGGGGCGAAGGCCGCGATGAGCGCGTCTTCGCCCAGTTCGCCAACGGTCGTCACGCAGTAGAGCCTATGCGGGTTCAGATCTGATGGGTGCCCACGTCCTGCGCGTCGGCCTCGAGGTGCAGCCGATGGTCCAGCAAGTCCTTTGCTTCATCGGCCGTGACCGCGGGCATGAAGAGGTAACCCTGCCCGGCCGCACATCCCAACTTCTGCAAGAACTCCAGTTGCTCGTTGGTCTCGACCCCGTCTGCCACCACGGAGATCCCCAGCGAGTTGCCAAGCTTGACGAGGGAGGAGATGAGTTCGCCGCTGTCCTCACCACTCGTGAGGGTTTGGATGAACGAGCGGTCGATCTTGAACGCCTCCACCGGGAAGCGGTGCAGGGTCTCAAGGGACGAGAAGCCCGTGCCAAAGTCGTCGATGTGCAGGCGCAGGCCGGAATCGTGGAGCCGATGCATGATTCGCAATGCCATCTCGGGGCGCCGCATGAGCACGCTTTCCGTGACCTCGAGCGTCAGGCGGCCGGGTTCCAAATGATGCTTCTCTAGGGCGGTCAACGTGTTGGTAAGGAGGTCCTGACTCCAGAATTCTTTGTCGGAAATATTGATGCTCACATTGGTGACTTCAGGACCCCACTCGATGAGCTGGCGACACACCTCGTTGAGGACCCAGTGCCCTAGTTGGACGATGATCGAGGTATCCACCAAGTCATGGAGGAACTCATCAGGAGCTATGAAACCGCGCTCCGGGTGACGCCAGCGCAGGAGCGCCTCGAAGCGATCGGTTCGCCCCGTCTCTAGGTTCACAATGGGTTGATAGTGGACGTCGAACTCTTTGTCTTCCAGCCCACGCAAGACGTCTTGCGCTAGGGCGGCCCGGCGCACCGCGCCCTCATGCATCCGCTCGTCAAAGACGGCAAACGTTCCCGGCTCGGCGGCTTTGGCCCGGTACATCGCGGCGTCGGCGTCGCGCAGCACGTCGTCGGCGGAGGAATAGCCGATGTCGCTCGAAGCGATGCCGATGCTCGCGCGCGTTGCAATCTCGTGCCCGTCAAGCTCGCGCACCTTGGACAGCGCTGCTTGAACTCGCTGTGCCGCGACAACCGCACCATCGGCGTCCGTGTCCGCAAGGAGGATCACAAACTCGTCACCTCCAAAGCGGGCGGCGGTGTCGATCTCGCGCAACACCGAGGTGACTTCCGCGGCCGCTGCCTGCAGCACGCGGTCGCCCATGGAGTGCCCCAGTGAGTCATTGACGAGTTTGAA
>CAYMRO010000016.1:0-15998 GCA_964392875.1 uncultured Demequinaceae bacterium | reverse complement strand
GCCCAGCCACTGGTCCAGCACAAACTGTTGGAGCGGGGAAACGTCCTGGTACTCATCCACAACAAAGTGCTTGTATTGGCGGCGGATCTGGTCGCCCACCTCCACGTGCCTGCCGATCATGTCCGCAAGCAGCAGCAGGATGTCCTCAAAATCCACCACCACGGCGTCGCCCTTGGCTTGTTCGTAGGCGCGCATCGCGTCAGCCACTTGCTGGGCGGTGAGCCCCGCAGGGAGGGGGCGGCCCACGTCCGCGATGCGGCGCGCGTAGTCCTCGGCGTCAACCAGGGAGACCTTGGCCCACTCGATCTCGCTCGCGAGGTCTCGCACCGTCAAGCGATCTACGCGGAGGCCAATCGAGTTGGCCGCACGGCCAACAAGCTGCGCCTTCTGGGAGAGGATCTGGGGCATCTGGCCGCCAACCACCTCGGGCCAAAAGTAGCTCAACTGACGTAGCGCCGCCGCGTGAAAAGTGCGAGCCTGCACCCCTCCCGCGCCGAGCGCGCGCAACCGATGGCGCATCTCCCCCGCCGCCCGGGCAGTGAAGGTGACAGCGAGCACCGATTGCGGGTTGTACGCGTTGACTCGCACGCCGTACGCGATGCGGTGAGTGATGGCTCGCGTCTTGCCCGTACCGGCCCCCGCGAGCACGCAGACGGGACCGTGCAGGGCGGTGGCTACCTCACGCTGCTCGGGATCGAGGGCGTCGAGGATCTCTTCGGCGGACATCAGATGCATTGTCTCAGGCAACGCAGACACGCAAGCGCCCTTCCACAGGGGGCGGCCTAGGCCAACCAGTCGTCCAGCATCCACCGTGCGATGGAACCCGGGGGCGGGAGGATCACGTTGCCCTCCGCGACCAAAGCGGGCAACTCCTCGCGCGTGACCCACATGGCGTCAGTGATCTCGTCGTCGTCAAGGGTGAAGTCCGGGCTCTCCACGGTTGCCTTGAAGCCAACCATGACCGACGCCGGGAACGGCCACGGTTGCGACGCTACGTAGGTGAGGCTCGCCAAGGTGAGGCTTGCCTCTTCCCCCACCTCGCGGTGGGCAGCCTGCTCCAAACTCTCGCCCGGCTCCACGTAGCCAGCCAAGTGCGAGTATCGCCGAGCGGACCAATACGAGGCATGAGCGATGAACAGCCTGTCCTCGGGGTCGGTGATCGCCACGATCACGGCGGGGTCAGTGCGGGGATAGTGCTCGCGGCCGTCCGCGTCGCAGCGCCGCACCCAGCCCCCATGAATGGGAACTGTCACCTCGCCACACAGCGCGCAGCGCGGGTGGTTCGCATGCCACGTGGAGATGGCCACGGCCGTGGTGGCCAGTTCACGGTCGCGAGCGGCAGTGGCATCGTTCTCAGTGAACCGGCGCATGAGGTCGCGCAGCCCAGTCATGCGCTCCGAGCCGATGCCGTCATCTGCCAGGCCAAACTGCTCGTCCTCGGGCACCACCGCCACAAGGTCGCGGTTGCCGTCGTGGCCCAAATACACCGTGAGCGAAGCTTGGGGTCGCTCGCCCGGCGGCAACTCCACGACCGTTCCGTCCGCGGCCAGCACTGCACCGTCGCGCACCACCACGGCCGTGGCTTGCGACATCTCGAGGTCCCGGCGCTCCGCCGCCCTGCCGATGACGAGGGGCTCGGTCAGGGGCCAGGGAATGGTCATGGCCCCAACCTAGCGGCGTGGAGCGTGGCGTGCGCCCCCGTTTCCACGTACCGTGAACTCGTGCCACGCTCACCCCTCGCGCTCGCCGCACTCGCGTCCGTTGCGGTGCCCGGGCTTGACGTCTATGACGTCCTGCGCAGCCCGCACGCGGACAACGACTTTGACGTGGTCGTTGTCAAGGACGGCACCGGCACGCGCTGGATAGTGCGCGCGCCCCGCCGCCCCGCCGCGGGAGCCGCGCTGGAAGCCGAGCAAGCGCTGTTGACTGCCCTCGGCCGCGCCAACCAGCAGGGTTTGATCCAGTTTGAGGTGCCGCAACCGCGCGGCTCCGCCCTATTGGGCGCAGATGAAGGCCGCGTCATCGTCTACAGCGAGGTGCGCGGCGCTCCCTTGGTACTCGCGAGCGTTCAGCCGGGGCCCGGACTCGCCGCGAGCATCGGCCGCGCACTTGCTGAGATTCACGAGTTGCCGCTCTCGATCATCGAGGAGCAGGGGCTCCCCACGTACTCCGCGGAGGAGTACCGGGACCGCCGCCTCGCGGAGCTGGACGCCGGCATCCAGACGGGCAAGGTGCCGCCCCGCCTCGCTGACCGCTGGGAGCGTCAGCTGGAGAATGTCTCGTGGTGGCGATTTGAGCCTGCCGTGGTGCACGGCGACATGGGTGAACAGCAGCTGCTCGTCTCCGAGGGCCAAGTCTCGGGGATCATCGACTGGATGGACGCGCGCGTTGCCGACCCCGCGGACGACATCGCATGGCTTGCCGCCGCCGCGCCACAAGACGTGCTGGAGTCCATCCTGGAGGCGTACACCGTTGGCCGCCGCGAACTCCGCGATCCCCACCTGCTTGACCGTGCGCGCCTCGCGTCCGAACTCGCGCTGCTGCGCTGGCTCATGTACGGCGTGCGCACGGACAAGCCGGATGTCATCAGCGATGGCGAAGGCATGATGCTTGACCTTGAGGCGCTGCTCTTTGACGAGCACCCTGACACCGCGGTGGACGCCTAGCCGGTAACCAGCCGCTCCAGCTGTTCCTGAGTAAGCAGGGTCTCTGGCCAGACTGTCTCGTCGGTTGCGACGTAGTAGAACGCCGCGTCCACGTCTTCCACGGCGAGCCCCTTCCACGCGGCCCACGCCACGCGATACACCGCCAACTGCACCTCCCGCGCGGCCTTCTCTGCGGCGTCGGTTGGCGGCCGTCCAGTCTTCCAGTCCACCACCGTCACCCGCTCCAGCCCGCGCCCTGGCGGGAACACCGCGTCGATGCGCGAGCGAATCACCCTGCCTCCGAGCGGGAGTTCCACGTCCACTTCAACGTCGCTCGGAGTGCGCTCCGCCCACTCCGATTGCTCCCACGTGCGCTTGAGCTGCGCGAGATCCGCGTCTCCCGCCTCGTCGGGCCCAAGGTCGTCCGCCTCGATGAGGGGCACGCGTCCGTAGTGCGCCTCGATCCACGCGTGCAGCGTAGAGCCGCGGTGAGCCGCAGTGGTTGGCTCTTGCGGCATTGGTCTGCGCACAAGGTCAAGGAATGCCGCGCGGTCGCGCCGTATTGCCACGAGCGCTGAGGTCGACAAGTGCGCGGGGAGTGCAACCTCCACCGTTCCGCGCTCGGCGCGCTCCGCGAGCATCGCCGCAACTTGCGGGCCAAACGGCAGGGCCTCATCCCACTCGGCGTGCGCGGAATCGAGCACCGCGCGCGCCAATCGGCGGCGTATTGCTTGGGTGGGGGTGACGGGGCGCGGCCAGTCCATGGGTGGGTAGATCTGCTCAGGCGGGCGAGTGCCGGGCTCGGGTTGGGGATCCCAGTCACCTGCATCGGCCACTCCGGACAGGAGCAGTTCGTCAAGGAACGGGGACACCGTCTGGATTGTCACGCCACCCGCGAACCAGGACCCGCTGAGGAGCACATGATGGCGCGCGCGAGTCAGTGCTACGTAGAACAGGCGCCGCTCTTCCTCCACGGCGAACGCCCCCGCCGCGGCCTTGAAATCGTCGATGGTGGCGGCAAGGCTCGCGTGATCCGTTGCCGCTCGCCACCCCCACACGGGCAGACGCGCGGAGTCCATTCGCAAGTGCCACGGGAGGCTCGCGCCCGTCATCCACGCGCTGTCGCGATATTCGCCTTGCGACTTGCGCACCGTGGGGAATTTGCCTTCCGTGAGCCCCGGCACCACCGCGAGATCCCATTCGAGACCCTTCGCGGCGTGCACCGTCAGCACCTGCACGGTGCCCGGCTCGGGTTCCTTCACGGGCATCTCGAGCCCCGACTCCTCCTTTACCGCGGCCTCGAGCCACGTGAGCAGTGCGCCCAAGGTGGCGTGCTCGGCGCTGGCAGCGAACCCGCGCACGGCGTTGACGAATGCGTCAACCGTTCGCCGCGAGCGGCCGTTGGAGCCGGCCACCTCCGCCTCCACATCCAGCCCCCAGGTCCGCTCCGTAAACGTGACGAGTTCAGTGAGCGGCAGATACGTGTGGCGCCGGATTTGGCCCACGGCGCGGGAGAGAATGTCGAGCCGCTCGCGGGCCGTGGTGGTCAAGGAACGGCCGTCCCTGCTTGCCCAGTCAGGCGCCGGCAATTGCGCCAGGGCGTCGATGATGGACGAGCCGCCTTCGCGTGACTCGCGTGGTCCCGCAAGAAACTCCGCCCAGTCATGCAGCGCCGCGAGGTCCCCGGGCCCCAGGTTTACGCGTGCGCCACTGAGCAGGCGCATGAGCGCGTCTCCGTGAGAGGGGTCGTGCGCCACTTGCAGCAGCGCCACGAGGTCGCTGACCTCGGGAGTGTCGAGCAGCCCGCCAAGGCCCACTACCTCGTAGGGCATCCCAGCAGCGGCCAAGGCATCCACGATGGGTTCAAACTGGGCACGCCTGCGGCATAGCACCGCCATGGACAGTGGATCGGGGCGCTGGGATGACAACTCGGCTCTGCGCGCTTGCAGCCATGCCACGGCGTGCGCCGCCTCGGCGTCGAGATTCGCGCCCATGTGCGTGGCAACCGCGGGTGAACTCGCGTGCACCGTCAGCCCGGGCCGGGGACGGAGCTCCGCAACCTTGACGCCCGCGGCGTGCCGCAGCGGTGCCGATGCCACGTTGGCGGCATCGAGAATGGCGGGGTCGTTGCGCCACGACACGGACAGCGAGGCCGTGCGCACCTGCTGCGGCCCACCAAAGGCGTCCACGAATGCCTCCAGGGCCGATGCGGAGGCTCCCCTGAAGCCGTAAATGGCCTGGTTGGGATCCCCAACCGCCATCACCGGCGCTCCTTGGAACAGTCGTGAGAACAGCCGCAATTGGGCGGGCGAGGTGTCTTGGAATTCATCGAGCAGCACGGCCCGGTAGCGCGCGCGCTCGGCCGCCTGGACGGCTGGGAGTTGGGAAAGTTCGCAAGCAATCGCCACTTGGTCCGCAAAGTCAAGGAACGATCCCTTGTGCTTGCGGCTCTGGAAGTCTTCGATGAGGCTGCTGAGCGCCACCAGCCTGCGCAGGTTGGCGATGGAGCCCGCGAGGTCTTTTGTCATCACACCAGGGATGGACTCGCCGTTCTTCTTGGGTAGCCGTGCGAACGACTCGAGCATGAGCAAGAGGTCCTCGCGCAGTTGCCTGGGCGTCACGCCGTGGTCCCGCAACTGACCAGCGAGAGACGGGATTCCGGCCGCCACCGTTGACAGCGCGGAATCGGTCTCGAGGGCGTCGGTCCACTCCTCGACCACGCGCCACGCGAGTTGCCACAGCGCCGCGCTCGTGAGCATCGTGGAATCGGGATCCACGCCCACCCGCAGTCCGTGCTCCATCGCGAGCCCCGCAGCGTATCCGTTGTAGGTGGCCACCGAGGGCGACGGCCGCTCGGGGTCGCGCACGGGCCCCTTGGGCCCTGTGGGATCAAACGCGAGCGAGATGAATCGCTCGGAACGTTCGGCGATCTCGGCGGCCGCCTTTCGCGTGAACGTCAAGCACAGAATCTCATCGGGGCTGATGTCCTCACCAAAGAGTTCGCGTGCATTGTCGAGCAGATACAGGATGCGCAACGAGAGCGTCTCAGTCTTCCCAGAACCGGCGCCGGCTACCACGAGGGTGGGCGAAGCGTCGGCCTCAATGACAGCAGCCTGCTCCTGTGTAGGTGTCTTGGGCGCACCCACCGCGATGGCAGCCATGAGCTCGTTTGCTCCCCTGCCACGCCCCTCGATGACGCCAGGAAGTTCGCTGCTCATGAACCCACCTGCCGCCCCTGCGCGTGCGCGGGGCACGAGCGGATTACGGGGCACGAGGCGCACGTCTCGTTGATGCATGCGGGGAAGCCCTTGGCGGTCATGGTCTCCACAACGTCGGCCAGTTCCTCACGAACGGCCGCGTCATCGATGGGCGCCTGCGTCACGCGAGTACCCGCTTGGGCTGCGGAGCCGCCAACAAACACGAGCGACGCTCCGGCCACACTCTCCACGCCCTCGAACGCCCCATGGTTTGCGGCAAGTTGATAGAGCTTTAGCTGGCCATGCTCCTCGGCGTCGGCTTGGCGCACGGGCTGCCCTGTCTTGAGATCAACGACCATCACTCCGTCGTTGCTCAGTTCCAAACGATCGGCGCTGCCGCTGATCTGCGCCCGGTCAACCTCTACCAAGAACCGCTGCTCCGTGCGCACTTCAACGTCACCGCGCGCAGCGATGTACCCGGCGAGCTTCACCACCATCTGTCGCGTCTTGTCGTATTGCGTGCGCTCGGGAAGAGTGACGGGCGGCGCTCCCCACGCCTCGTCGAACGCGGTAAGCAAATCGTCCCGCGAGCCGTGCGGCAATTGCTCCGCCAAGGCATGTACCAACAAGCCCGTGTTCTGCGCCTCGCTCGATTCCCGCGTGCCCCCAACCGTCTCCAGCGCCCACCGCAGCGGGCACCGCCGGATCGCGTCGTAGCGAGACGGCGAGACCCGCACGGTGGCATCCGCCTCCCACATCCCGGCATCCGTGCTGGGTTCCGCTACCCCGTACCAGTTGGCGGGGTTGGCGGTGGTTTCGCCGAGCGCGGCAAGGCTTGCCAAGGCAAGGGCCTCTTGCCCGACGCTCTCCTCGTCTGCTCCCTCAGCAGACCCCCGTGCGGTTAGCTTCTGCGCGGCAACCGACCGGAGCCTGGCCACCACCGCACGCAAGTCCGCCACGAGTGGCTCGGCAGCCGCGTCTATTGCCTCAACCCCGGCCGCGGATTCGATCACGGGCACAAAGCGAGAAGGCAGCTGCTCGCCATCAGAGAGTGCCGTGACAATGAGTTTGTGCTTGGCACGCGAGACGGCAACGAGGAGTGAGCGAGTCTCGTCGTCCAGCACGTCGCGGCGCGCCTGACGGAGGTCCCGCTCTCCGCGGGCACGGTCCAACGCTCCTGCGGGGCCAGCGGCGAGAGCTTCCGCGAGGCGCTGCGATCCGAGCACCGAGTCCCTGAGCCGCAGATTGGGCCAAGCACCCTCGTCAAGCCCAGCGACTACAACGACGTCCCACTCGCGCCCCGCCGCGGAGGCGGGCGTGGCGAAGGAGACAGCGTCTGCGCCCTGTCCCCTAGCGCCAAGCACGTCGGCGGCGAACTCTTGCGCCTCGAGGTAGTCGAGGAACGCATGGGCCGTGGCCGTTGGCAGGCGCTCGGTAAAGGTCTGCGCCGCGCGCAGCAACGCGATGACGGCGTCGAGATCGGCATCGTCCCTGGCAGAGCCAGCAAGTGCGGCCGCACGCCATTCCTCGGCCACCGCCAACTCTGCCCACGCCGCCCAAATCACGGCACCCGGCGGGGCTCCCGCCACCACGCCCGCACGTTCCGCAGCAGCAACCGTCGCCTTGGCGGCGCGCGCGGCGAGCCGCGCCTCGGGTCCGCGCACCGTGGCGAACCGCGCGGGATCGTCAAGCGCCTCAAGCAACAACTCCGAGCTGCTGCGGTTGCCGCCACCCGCACGGTCCTCGCGCAACAGTTCGCGGCGCAGCCGCCGCAGGCCAACGGGATCAAGCCCAATGAGTCGCGAGCCCAGCACGCCGGCAGCGGATTCCTCGGTCCACTGCTCGCCCAGCGCCACCCTGAGGATCGTCAGGAGCGGTTCCACTGCGGGCTCCTTGTGGAGCGCAACTCCGTCGCCAAGGCTCTCGCACGGAACATCGGCGGCCAACAAATCAGAGCGGAGGTCTCGCAACAGCGATCGCGAGCGCGCTATAACCACCATCTGTCCCCACGGTGTGCCGTCTTCGTGACGGGCGCGGCGCAATCGCCCCGCAACGGCACGCGACTGCGCATACGAGTGCGGCGCGGTGAGCACCTCAACGGCGCCATCCGCAGCCGGCCCAGCCGCGGCGTGGACTCTGCCGGAGGCACGCGCGGAACCCACGCCAGCTACCCCAATGCGGGCTGCCAACCGCGCGGCAACCACGCCGAGCGAGCCGTGTTGACGGTAGCCGGTGGCGAGTTCCAGGTGCTGAGCACGCAGACGCGTCACCGCGGCGTCAAGCCCGTGCGGTAAGGCTCCCCTGAAGCCCTCAACGGACTGGTCCGCGTTGCCCGTCAGGAGCACACGAGTGCCGGATTCGGCGATCTCCTCAACGAGCGCCGCCGTTGCGGCGGTGATGTCTTGGTAGTCGTCCACCACGAGCACATCCCACGGCGACGCGAGCCCCTCGGAGAGGGAATCGTGAAGTTCGTCCGCCGCGCGCGCAACGATCGCGGCGGGGTCGTAGCGCGCACCGGAATCGGCGGGGCCGGTGCGCAACTGGAGGACGTCGAGGTATTCGCGGTAGAACGTGGCTGCAGCCACCCATTCGCTGCGGCCCGCGCGCGTGCCGAGCGCCGCGAGTTCTTGCGGGGATAGATCGGCCTCCGCCGCACGCATCATGAGGTTGCGCAGCTCCTCGCGGAATCCAGGCAGTTGCAGCGACTCCGGCACCACAATTCCGCTCCAGTCCGGCCCCGCGACAAGCCCAGCGCGGTGGCCCTCGAGCAATTCGCGAATGATCACGTCTTGCTCGGCCCCGGAGATGAGCGACGGAGCGGGCTCGTCACGCTCGGCGGCAGCGGTGGCGAGAATGGAGAATGCGAGTGCGGACGGGGTACGCACCAAGGCCACTCCCGTTGGCCGGTTGACGGCTAGCGACACCGCGTCACGGAGGCGGGCGGCGGCGAGCCGCGTTGGCGCAAGCAACATGACGCGTTCGGGAGCCGCGCCGGATGCCACGGCGCGCACAACGGCCTCCACGGCCACGCGCGTCTTGCCTGTGCCGGGACCGCCCGTGGCGACGACGTTTCCCGTAGCCACGGCATCGAGCACCGCGGCTTGGTCGGCGTCAAAGGGGGAAGTCATCTGCACACTCGACCAGACGCCACTGACATGAACCCAGCCGCCTAGTCCTTGGCGGGGAACGGCCAGGGGTTGGGCGTGCACTTCTTGGGGAGCGTGCGCTGATCAACCATGAGTTCGGCCACGCCCTTCTTGCACGCAAGGTCTGGCTTGCCCAGCACATGGCCAAGGCCGTGATTGAGCAAGTAGATGCGAGCATCGGTGCGGTCTTCGCCAAAGCCTGGAACGCCCTGGATCCAGTCGTACACGCTCACCACGATTGCGCCCTGCGTGGCGCATTGCACTTCCGTGGGAGCGGCGGTTTGCGAGGGAGAAGGTGATGACGATGCGGTGGGCGGTGGCGCCAGCACCGCGGGCTCGTGGGGTGTTGGGCACAGCGCGGCCGCCGTGAACGGACTCGCGAGCACAATGCGAATGTCCGGAGCGCCCTCGGTCTGAACGTACGCCGTAGGCCCTTCCTGGCCCCAACCTTGGGGATCGTTCAGCGCGCTCATCACAAAACTTGAGAGCGTGCCGTTTGTCATCTGCAGGCCATCCTCCACGTCAATGCGCACGTACTGGACGATGTCCGCATCAGGCGTGGTGGCCGTGGGCGCGGGAATGGGCGTGAAGGTGCCGTCCCCGTGGATGGGGTACTGCAGGGTGCGCAGACCCGCCAGCCGGTCGGCCGCGTCGATGGTGCGCGTGATGGGCTCCATCGGTGGCAGCGAAACGTCAGCCGTGGGCGTCTGGGACGGGCTCGGCGTTGGAGTGGGTGTGGCTGACGGCGATGGCGCGGTTGGCTCAATCCAGGCCGCGAACAGACTGGTCCCCCAGCCCGCGGCAATACCCACGGCAAAAGCGACCACGATCACAATGGCAGCCGCACCAAGGCTCTTGAGGGCGATTCCCCTGCCCGCGAAAAGCCGACGGCGACCACTAGGCATGTGCCTACGATAGACGTAGTACGAGCCCCATAAGCCCTGGAGGTCAGCGTGGAAATCCGCATCGGTGTACAAAACGTGTCCCGAGAGGTGGTCGTTGAGACCGATCTCACGCCGGAGGCCATCGACAAAAAGTTGGTGGACGCCATGAACGGCGCCGCGTTCGAACTCACCGACGTCAAGGGCCGGCGGGTGTTTGTGCCCGGCACCGCCATCGGGTACGTGGAGATTGGCGAAGAGGAACGACGCCGGGTTGGGTTCGGGGGATAGCCGACAGTATGAACAGTGGCGGATAGCCGACAGTATGAACAGTGGTGGATAGTACAACAGCCGCGCGTCAGTTCGACTGGGCTCCACGTGCGGCGTCGATAGCGACACGCGCCATCATGGCGGCGCCTTCGGGCGAGTAGCTCACTACATCGACGCTCGCGCCCAGTTCGTCGTCCTGAAGGTTCTCGAGCGTCGCGAATTGCGAGTCGAGTAGCCCTGGCCCCGCGAAGTGCCCCTCGGCCTTGGCGCGGCGGCGCACCCTGTGCTCCAACTCGTGTTGCTCCGCCCACAAGTGGATGAAAATGGCGTTGGGAGCGTGCGCCCGGATGGCGTCCCTATAAACGCGTCTCAGCGCGGAGCACGCCACCACCCGATTGTCGCCTGCGGCGAGCCATCCGCCCACTCGATCGAGCCATGGCCACCTGTCGTCGTCCGTCAGGGGATCGTTGACCGCCATCTTGGCCACAGCGTCGGGCGAATGAAAATCATCAGCGTCAGCGAACTCAGCCCCGGTCTCCGCGGCGAGCCTCATGCCAACTGTCGTCTTGCCACTTCCCGTGACGCCCATGACCACTACGTGCATGCCTCACAGCCTAGGCGAGCCCCACCAGGTAGAATGATCGTGACCTGAGGTTGACCGGTCGTCATGTGAAGAGCGGCGAGAGCGCCGCAAAGAAGATGAGCGCGATCGGCTACCCGCCGTATCCGGCGCCCCCCGCGCCCTCTTTTCATTGGATTTTTCATGACCGAAACGCATGCCAGCGTGCATGTCGCGGACCGTTCGTTCGCAGACTTTCCCATCAATCCGCTAATCGCCCAGGCATTGGCCGACGCTGGGATCACCTCTCCCTTCCCCATCCAGGCGATGACGCTTCCGGTGGCACTTTCCGGGCACGACATCATTGGCCAGGCCAAGACGGGCACTGGCAAGACGCTCGGCTTTGGCGTGCCGCTGCTGCACCGCCTGGTGTCGCCCGGCGAGGCCGGATACGAGGATCTCGGCGAGGCAACCGGAAAGCCGCAGGCCCTTGTCGTTGCGCCCACGCGCGAGCTCGCGGTGCAGGTGGCTGGTGACCTCGCCACCGCATCCAAACTGCGCTCCGTGCGCATTGCCCAGATCTACGGCGGCCGCGCCTACGAGCCGCAGATCGAGCAGTTGCGCACCGGCGTGGACGTGGTTGTTGGCACGCCGGGCCGCATGATCGACCTCCTCAACCAGGGCCACCTGGACTTGCGCTACGTGCGCACCGTTGTGCTTGACGAGGCCGACGAAATGCTTGACCTTGGCTTCCTTCCCGACGTTGAGCGGCTCCTCGCCGCCACTCCGGAATCGCGCCACACGATGCTGTTCTCGGCGACCATGCCGGGCGCCGTCGTTGCGTTGGCGCGCCGCTACATGACGCAGCCCACCCACATCCGCGCCTCCGAGCCCGACGACGGCGGCGCCACCGTTAAGGCCACCGCGCAGTTCCTCTACCGCGCGCACGCTCTGGACAAGGTTGAGGTGCTCGCGCGCATCCTGCAGGCGCGCGGTCGCGGCCTGACTATCGTGTTCGCGCGCACCAAGCGCACCGCCGCGAAGGTGTCCGACGAACTCCGCGAGCGCGGCTTTGCCGCCGGCGCCCTGCATGGTGACCTGGGCCAAGGCGCGCGTGAGCAAGCGTTGCGCGCGTTTCGCAACGGCAATATCGACATCCTCGTGGCCACCGACGTTGCCGCCCGCGGCATCGACGTTGACGACGTCACCCACGTCATCAACTACCAGTGCCCCGAAGACGAGAAGACCTACCTGCACCGCATCGGCCGTACGGGCCGCGCGGGTAAGACCGGCATCGCCGTCACCTTCGTTGACTGGGACGATATGCCTCGCTGGGGCATGATCGACAAGAGCCTCGACCTTGGCTTCCCCGAGCCGGTTGAGACCTACTCGTCTTCCCCTCACCTCTTCAGCGATCTGGACATTCCGGAGGGCACCAAAGGCCGCCTCGCCGCTGCCCAGCGCACGCGCGAGGGGCTCGACGCCGAGAAGCTCGAGGACCTCGGTGAGACCGGCAAGAAGCCCTCGGGCGGCTCTGGTGGTCACGGGGGCTCGCGCTCTGGTGGCCAGGGCGGCTCACGCTCTGGTGGTCAAGGCGGCTCACGCTCTGGTGGTCAAGGCGGTGCCCGACGCTCGGGCGGCTCCGGTGGTCAGGGTGGCTCCGGCGGTCAGGGCGCTAGCCAGGGCGCGGGCTCCAGCTCGGCCAGCACTTCGGGCGATGCACCCAAGCGCAACCGCAACCGCCGTCGCCGCCGCTCTGGTGGCGCGGCCGGGAACGCCACACCAGCGAGCGAGTAGCTAGTTGCGCTGCGCCTCGAGGCTGGCAAAAGCTTCGGGGGTGGTGAGGTTCTCACCAAGTCGGTTCAGTTTGCCTGCGCCGTGGTAGTCCGACGCCCCCGTGCGCACCAAACCCAGTTGCGTCGCGAGCGCCGCGAGGCGCTCGCGCTGCTCCGGTGAGTGGTCGCGGTGGTCAACCTCAAGGCCAGCCAACCCAGCGTCGGCCATAAGGCGGACCACGCTATCCGGGACCACCCGGCCGCGAGCGTCCGCGCCGGGGTGCGCGAACACTGGCACCCCGCCGCTGCTTCGCACGGTGGCGATCGCGTCAACAACATCGGGCGCGTAGTGCGGAACGTAGTAGCGCGAGTTGCCTGAGAGCACTTCGGCAAAAGCGTCATCGCGTGAGGCAAAGTGCCCTCCGGCCACGAGCGCATCGGCGATGTGTGGCCGGCCAACGGTGTCCGCAGCCGTCGAGTGGATCAGCACCTCTTCCCACGTAAGGGAGTAGTCCGCGGCAATGCGTTTCACAATCTGCTGGGCCCGGTCAACGCGTGCATCGCGCGTGGCGGCAAGCATCCGCGTGAACGCGGGCGCCTCCGCGTCCGGCCAGTAGCCCAAGAGGTGGATCGAGACCCCGTTGTGCCTGCAGGAGACCTCGATGCCGGGAACGAACGCGATGCCGAGCTTGGCGGTTTCGCGCCGTGCCTCGTCCCAGCCCAACGCGGAATCGTGGTCCGTGAGTGCCACAACATCGAGCCCGGCAGTTGCAGCCGCGCGCATGACGTCAGCGGGCCGCTCCATGCCGTCACTGACGGTTGAGTGAGTGTGAAGGTCGATGCGCACTCGGTCAGCCTATGTCCGAGTGCGCATCGGCCGTTCAGAACGGCAAGCGGCGACGCGCCACCAGCAGTGTGGTTCCGATGCCCATCATCGCGATGGCCGTAGCCATGAGCTGCGTGGCGCTCGCTCCCGTTGCGGCGAGGCTGTCGCTCTCAGGATCCTCGGTTTCCGTTACCACTCTGGGCGCAACCTGCACTGTGATGGTCTGCGTTGCGGTGATGAGAGTGCGCGTGGCAGCGTGCCCACGTGGGTTGCCGGGGCCCAAGGGGATGTAGCCCGTGAGTTCCACCTCGAACACCACCTGGCCCGCGGTCGCGTCCGCATCGGTTGGCACGTACACGGCGTGACACGTGACCAACGCGCCCGCAGCGACAACGCCACCAACGATGTCGCAATCTAGGGTGATGCCACTCGGGGATACCACCTTCACTTGGGCGTCGCTGAGATCAAAGAGCGCGGAGTTTGGCACCGTGAATGTGAGCTTGACGATGTCTCCGGCATGGGGCGTCACGTTGTCGGCGCCCAGGGTCCATACGACGGTTTGGCGCACCGTATCGAGATCAACGAGGTCCGCGCGGCGATCCGCCACGGAGGCAGCGGCATCCGCGAGCGAGGCGACGAGGTCGAGCAGGTGGTCGAGCCAAGCTTGCGCGTCGGTCACGGCGTTGGCAGTGGCCTCGGCCGTTTCTTGGGCGTCCGCCCGGGCTTGCTCGGCTGATGCGGCCTGCGCCTGCGCCTCTGCAAGGGCCTCTTCAGCGTCAGCGAGAGCCTGCTTGCGAGCATCGCCATCTACGGCTGTCCACGCTTGCGCCAGCACCTCCACGCGCAACTCGGCGGCAGCTTGTGTCGCTTTGGCAATGCCAAGCGCTACGCCCGCGAGAACCCTCGCTAGGCCCGTTGCGCTATCGAAAGCGGCCTGTTTGATCGCCACGTTCTCGTCGGCGGCGGTGAGCGCGGCATCTGCGGAGGCCGTCGCGCTCTCAAGATCAGATACCTTCACCGGGCGGGTATTGATCTGCGTCCACCAAGCGGGCGCCCCAAGCACCGAGGCGATAGTTTCGTCGAAGGCCGCCTGCGCGGTGTCACGGTCACTTTGCGCGGCGGTCGCGAGCGCATCCTTCTCGGCAACTGCCGTCTGGGCCGCAACAAGCGCTGTCGCAGCTTCGATGGCAGCGTCCTCGGCAGCGTCCGCGTCGTGCTGAGCCTGCGCGAGCGCGTCGAGGAGCTTGCCGTAGAAGTAGTCAAAGCGCTCGGCTTCCGCGCTGACCTCGTCCCAGTCGGCGTTGACAAAGTCTTCATCTGCTGCGGCGGCGGCCTCAAGGGCGTCGGCAGCGTAGTCATCAGGGCCGGAAACGGCGCTGGCGGGTAAGGCGAACGTAACGCCAGCAATGGCGGCAATGGACAGGCTCGCGGTGGCCGCGAGGGCGCGCTTCAAAACCATCGTTGTCTCTTTCCTCAGTAGGGCCTCCCTCCGGCCCATCGAGGCAACTCTATCGGGGAGGGCGGCTTTGCACCCGCTTAGGCGAGACGGGTTCGTCACACGTGCAACGATGGGCAGATGAGCGAAGAGACCCCCAAGAAGAAGAACGAGGCGCGGTCAACGCGGCCCAGCTCCCAGGAGTTCAAGGCCTTCATTGCAGCCCAGTGGGCCGAGCCCTCCGACGTAGCCACCACCCTGGTTGCGGCGGCGCCCTACGCGGCGGAACGCAGGCGAAGGCTCTCCGAGCGGTTCCCCGGCGTGCGCATCGTGGCACCAGCTGGCGATCTCAAACCACGCGCGAACGACACCGATTACCGGTTCCGGCCCCTGAGTGACTTCGCCTATCTCACCGGACTTGGCGCCGACCACGAGCCGGGTGCCGTGCTCGTCATGACCCCCCAGACCGCGGGCGGTCACGATGCCGTGCTGTACCTGGTGCCGCCCGCTGGCAGCGACGATGAGGGCTTCTACGCGGATCCACGCTCCGGAGAGTTTTGGATTGGCCGGCGGCCGGGGCTGGCCGAGTTCGCGGCGATGACTGGTCTCGCCACAGCTCCGTTGACGGACCTCCCGAGCGGTATCCGGCTTGCGAGTCAGCCAACTAAGGCCGTGCAGCGCGCGCTCAGCGAGATGCGCATGGTCAAGGACGCGTACGAGATTCAGCAGTTGCGGGACGCGGTGGACGCGACCATCACGGGATTCGAGCGCGTGGTTCGCGAACTCCCCCGCGCCATCGAGCACAAGCGAGGCGAGCGCGTGGTGGAGGCCAGCTTCGACGGCCATGCCCGGGAGGAGGGAAACGCCGTTGGATACGAAACGATCGCAGCGTCGGGCCCCAATGCCACCACTTTGCACTGGATACGCAACGACGGCCAGGTGAGGCGGGGAGACCTGTTGCTGCTCGATGCTGGCGTGGAGGTGGAGAGCCTGTACACCGCCGACATTACGCGCGTGCTACCCATCGACGGCGAGTTCACGGACGTGCAACGGCGGGTTTACGAGGTAGTTCTTGAGGCAGCCGACGCGGGATTCGCGGTGGCGCGGCCGGGCGCGAAGTTCATCGACGTGCACAACGCGGCGATGGACGTCATTGAGAAGCGGCTGAACGAGTGGGGAATAGTGCCGCCCGCGGAGGACGAGGACGCGAGGCTGTATCGGCGCTGGATGGTGCACTCGACGTCCCACCACCTTGGGCTGGATG
>CAYMRO010000015.1:2980-16833 GCA_964392875.1 uncultured Demequinaceae bacterium | reverse complement strand
GGTTCCTTACCGCGAGGCCTGGGAGCGCCAACGCGAGGAGCACGCGCAGGTTGTGGCGGGTGGCGAAGACCGCGTCCTCCTCGTAGAGCACGAGTCCATCTACACCGCGGGCAAGCGCACGGCGCGTTGGGATCGCCCCACCGACGGTAGCGAGGTCATCGACGTTGACCGTGGCGGCCGCATCACGTGGCACGGACCCGGCCAGCTGGTTGGCTATCCCATCATTCGACTCTCTGAACCCATTGACGTGGTGCGCTACGTGCGCCAGCTTGAGCAGGCGATGATGGACGTCTGCGCCGAATATGGCGTGGCGACCATTCGCGTTGACGGCCGCTCCGGGGTGTGGCTCCCCGCCACGGACGCGCGGCGCGAGCGCAAAATATGCGCCATCGGCGTGCGCGTCGCGAAGGGCGTCACGATGCACGGCTTCGCCTTGAACTGCAATCCTGACCTCAGCGAATTCAATCGCATAGTGCCTTGCGGCATTTCCGACGCCGACGTCACGAGCCTCACGGCCGAACTTGGCCGCACCATAACCATTCACGACGTTGTGCTCGCCGTGGTGGCGTGCATTGAGCCCACCCTCGCGGACGTACGCTGGGAGTCCGGCGCCACTGCAACGGCGTCAGCCATCAAGGAGACAGTGTGACCATCGCGCCAGAGGGCCGGAAGATGCTGCGCGTCGAAGCCCGCAATGCGGAAACACCCATCGAGCGCAAGCCCGATTGGATCCGCACCAAAGCCACCATGGGTCCCGAGTACAACGAACTCAAATCGCTGGTTAAAACCGAAGGCCTGCACACCGTGTGCGAAGAGGCCGGTTGCCCCAACATCTTCGAGTGCTGGGAAGACCGCGAGGCCACGTTCCTCATCGGAGGCTCCCAGTGCACGCGCCGCTGCGACTTCTGCCAGATCGACACCGGCAAGCCCGATGCCTTTGACCGCGACGAACCGCGCCGCGTAGCCGAGTCGGTGCTCCAAATGGGCCTCAAGTACTCCACCATCACGGGCGTTGCCCGCGATGATTTGGCCGACGGCGGTGCCTGGCTCTACGCCGAAACCGTGCGTCAAATCCACGGGTTGGGCACCGGCACCGGCGTGGAGCTGCTCATTCCAGACTTCAATGCGATCCCCGAGAACCTGGCAGAGGTCTTCTCCTCACGTCCCGAGGTGCTCGCCCATAACCTCGAGACGGTCCCCCGCGTCTTCAAGCGCATTCGCCCCGCGTTCCGCTACGACCGCTCTCTCTCGGTGCTGACGGCCGCGCAAGCCGACGGCCTCGTCACCAAGTCCACCCTCATCCTTGGCATGGGCGAGACGTACGAGGAAGCGCTGCAGGCACTGCAGGATCTTCACGACGCGGGGTGCGACATCATCACGATCACCCAGTACCTGCGCCCCAGCCCGCGCCACCACCCCGTTGAGCGATGGGTCAAGCCGCAGGAATTCGTTGACCTCTCCGATGCTGCAGAAGAGATCGGCTTCCTTGGCGTCATGTCCGGTCCGCTCGTGCGCTCCTCGTACCGTGCGGGGCGCCTGTGGGGCAAGGCCATGTTGCACAAGGGCCGCGAGATTCCGGCAGCCCTCGCTCACCTCGCAGAGCCAACTACCGCGCGTCAAGAGGCGTCAGCCTTGCTGGCCGCCCGCGTGTAATCCAGCGACTTTGACCCGTGGCCCCGGCCACTAGAATGGCTCCCATCATGGCCAAGAATGATCCCGCACCCAAAAAGCAGCGCTGGTACCAACTGATCGCGCAGGCGTACAAGTCCACCGCGCCCCACGACAAGCGACTCCTGCCCTACATCCTGCTAGCTCTGCTGGGGCCAATCGCGCTCGGCGTGCTCGCGGGCCTCGCCCTAGGCAGCACCCTTGCGCTTATCTACTGCATCATCTTTGGATTCTTCGCGGGTGTGCTCGCGGCGCTCTTCACGCTCACCAAGCGGTTTGAGCGGACGGCTTACGGTCAGATGGCCGGCGTCCTGGGCGGTTCCCTCGCCGTGGCGCAGTCCATCCGCAACGGGTGGAGCTTTGAAGACGCGCCCGATTCCGTAGATCCCAAAGGCAAGGGAATGGTGTTTCGCGGCGTGGGCAAGGGTGGCATCGTCCTTCTAGCTGAGGGCGGCGGCGTTGCGCACCGGCTCGTCGACACGTCCACCAAGCGCCTCAACAAGCTCGTCCCTGGTGTGCCCGTGCGCGCCATCTACGTAGGCGACGAGCAGGGTCAGGTGCCGCTCACCAAACTGGTCCGTGAGATCCGGAAGGGCAAGACGGTGCTGAGCCGCGCCGACCGCGACGCGGTCACCCATCGCCTGCGCGCCATTGGCGGCGCCAAGCTTCCCGTGCCAAAGGGCATCGACCCCACGCGCGCGCGCCCCGACCGCAAAGCCCTCCGCGGCAAATAGCCCGCGCACCCACACTGCGCTCGAATTGGTGCGTCCCGTCAGGATTTGGCCACAAATCCTGACCTAGCGCACCAAATCACCGCGGCTGCCGCGCGCCCCGAGTCCCCGCACCCGCGCACTCACCCGCACACCCACGGACCCGCGCACTCACCCGCGGACCCACACTGCGCTCGAATTGGTGCGTCCCGTCAGGATTTGGCCACAAATCCTGACCTAGCGCACCAATGCAGGGTCCGAGATGTCGACGACGAGAGCCCCATCGCTCGTACGGCTGAAGCTCACGGACGTGAAGTCCGCGATACGCCCGGCAATGCCGTCCGCCTCCACGTCACCAACGGCGATAACCGTGCACCCGGCGGCGAGCCCCGCCTCAATCCCCGCCGTAGCATCTTCAAATACGACGCATCGCGCGGGATCCACCTTGAGGGCCGACGCTGCGGCGAGGTAGGGCTCCGGGTGCGGTTTTCCTTGTGTAACGTCATCTGCAGAGAAAAGCACGCGAGGAGTTGGGAAACCCGCCTGCGCGAGCCGCTCCAGCGCCGGCAAGCGAATCGCCGAGGTGACAATCGCCCAGCGGTCCGTGGCGAGGGAACGCACTGCGTCGACTGCACCGGGGATTGCGATCACCCCCGTGAACCGCGCTCCCTCCGCCGTGGTGATCCAGGCACTCCACTCCTCGACTCGCGCGGAGTCAGCGGCAAAGCGCGCGATGGTGTCGCGACTCGGCCTGCCGTGGCCGAACGCGAGGACGGACGAGACATCGGCATCGTTGGCAGCCGCGAATTCGGTCCACACCGCCTCGACGACTGCTGTGGAGTCAACGAGGGTGCCGTCCATATCGAACAGCACGGCGTCCGCGACGAGGCGGGTCATTGGCGTGGGGCAATGCGCAAGAGGCGAGTACCCGCAGCCCGATCATGGAGCCCGCGCCCATTCTCGTCCCACACCACCGCGGGAATGACGAGCGCGATCATGAACGTGCGGATCGCGGCCTTGACGAAGCCAACGGGCGTACTGCCGTCATCTCGCACCACCCGCAAGCCAAACAGCCGGTGGCCAATTGTGGTCCCAAGAGTCGCCACCAAGATGAGGTGCTGCGCGGCCCAGATCGCGAGCGTCGCGAGCGGATTGCCGGCATCCAGCGTGCGTGACGTCGCATCCGCGGCGGGAAAGAATGCGGCTGAGATGACGAGGCTGCCCACCCAATCGACCACCAGACCACCGATTCGCCGACCAACTCCCGCACGCGCATGGGTCTGAGGGGAGGGGGAAGCCACCGGGCCATCGTAGCCAAGCCAGCCGCAGCGTCGGGCCGTCAGTTAACACTCCCGTAACGCAACATGAATACGCACGAAACTGCCAGCGCCTAGGCTGAACCCGCCAGTCCTGGCACGACCGATCTTTTGAGGAGTACACGGATGTTTAAAGACGCCGACGAGGCGCTTGCCTACGTCAAGCAGGAAGGTGTCGAGTATGTCGACATCCGTTTCTGCGACCTCCCCGGGCAAATGCACCACTTCAACATTCCCGCCGCGCAGTTCACCAAGGACATCTTTGAGGAAGGCGCGATGTTCGACGGTTCGTCGATTCGCGGTTTCCAGACCATCAACGAGTCCGACATGAAGTTGCTCCCAGACGTTGCGACGGCGTTCGTTGACCCGTTCCGCGCCGCGAAGACGCTTGTCATCAACTTCTCGATCGTGGACCCGTTCACGAACGAGCCCTACTCTCGCGACCCGCGCAACATTGCCGCGAAGGCCGTGGAGTACCTGAAGTCAACGGGCATTGGCGACACGGCGTTCTTTGCGCCGGAGGCCGAGTTCTTCATCTTCGACTCCGTGCGCTTTGACACCAACCAGCACGAGGGTTACTACCACATCGACTCCTCCGAGGCGTGGTGGAACACGGGCGTGGAATACGAGGACGACGGCACCCCCAACCGCGGCTACAAGACGCGCTACAAGGGCGGCTATTTCCCCGTGAGCCCCGGTGACCAGTACGCGGACCTGCGCGACGAAATGTGCACCGTGCTCGGCGAGGTTGGCCTCAACCTGGAGCGTGCACACCACGAGGTGGGCACCGCTGGCCAGCAGGAGATCAACTACCGCTTCAATACGCTGCTGCACGCGGGCGATGACATCATGAAGTTCAAGTACGTCGTCAAGAACGTGGCATGGCGCGCAGGCAAGACCGTCACCTTTATGCCCAAGCCCCTGTTCGGCGACAACGGCTCCGGCATGCACGTTCACCAGTCCATCTGGAAGGACGGCGAGCCGCTGTTCTATGACGAGAAGGGCTACGGCGGCCTGTCTGACATTGCCCGCTGGTACATCGGCGGCATCCTCAAGCACGCGCCCTCGCTGCTCGCGTTCACCAACCCAACGGTGAACTCTTACCACCGCCTGGTTCCTGGCTACGAGGCGCCCGTGAACCTCGTGTACTCGGCGCGCAACCGCTCCGCCGCGGTCCGCATCCCCATCACGGGCTCCAACCCCAAGGCCAAGCGCATCGAGTTCCGCGCTCCTGACCCGTCGTCGAACCCGTACCTCGCGTTCGCGGCGCTACTCATGGCTGGCCTTGACGGCATCAAGAACCGCATTGAGCCCCCCGCCCCCGTGGACAAGGACCTCTACGAGCTGCCTCCCGAGGAGCACGCCCAGATCCAGCAGGTTCCCGCGTCTTTGCCTGAGGTGCTGGACCGCCTCGAGGCCGACCACGCGTTCCTCACCGAGGGCGGCGTGTTCACCGAGGACCTCATCGAGATGTGGATCGACCTCAAGCGCACGCAGGAGATTGACCCGCTGCGCTTCCGCCCGCACCCCCACGAGTTCGAGCTCTACTACGACGTGTAAGTCGCCGTAGCGCATAGAAGGGGCCGTCCCGCCTGCCTGATCTCAAGCGGTGGGGCGGCCCCTTTCGCGTGCCCGACGCGGTGGTTGGCTGACGCTGGGGGCTACAGTGACGCTTGTGATAGAGGCATTCCTCTTTGGCGCGGTTGCGCAGTCGTCGCTGCTCATCACGGCATTGGTCGTCTACCGGCTCACGCTTCCTGATCGAGTCATCGGGCAGATGGCGGGACTTGGCGCTGGCGCACTCCTTGGCGCTGCCGCTTTCCAGCTGGTCCCTGAGGCTCAGACCTCTCTCGACAGCCTGGACATCAGCGTGTGCCTGCTCATTGGGGCGGGCGTCTACGTGGTGGCAGACAAGCTCATTGAGAAGCGATTTGGCAACGAGGGCGCGCTCAGCATCGTGGTTGGCAACGTGAATGACGCCCTGCCCGAGTCGCTCATCTTTGGGATCCAGTTTGCAGCCAGCGCCGTGGTCAGCCCCACGCTCGCCGTCTCGGTGTGGGTGTCAAACATCCCGCAGGCTCTGCCGCCCGCCGCGCAGATGCGTGAGGATGGCTGGACCGCCCGCAAGCAAGCGGCATTGTGGGGCTCGATTGTGGTGGCGTCCGGCATTTTCGCTGCCGTCGGTTTCCTGTTTGCCGGCGCATTGGGTGACATTGGGGCTGCTCGCATTGCTGCCTTCACGATAGGTGGTCTCATCGCGATGCTCACCACCTCGCTCATTCCCTTCGCGTACCAGAAGGGTGGCCTCGCGGCCGGGATCTGGGCCGTAGTGGGCTTTGGAGTGACGCTCGCGGCGTCCTAGGCGCGCACAGCTCCTCCGATAGGATCGCGTGGTGAGCGACGAGACGGCGAGCGCTGACCAACCCCGCAGTATCCTCGTGGTGGGCCACGGCGTAGCCGGACAGAGCATCGCCGCCGATGCGCGCGCAAACGGGGACGTCGTAGTTGGCTTCCTGGACGACGACACCTCATCGCCAGCAGTTCTGGGCACGCTGCGCGAGGTAAACGCGGTGGTCCGCGCTCAATCCGTGGACTTGGTCTACTTTGCGATTCCAACGATTGATGCTGGAAGTCTCCGCGAGTTCATCTCAGGCTTAGATGCTGGACTTGCGCTATCGATCTTGCCGCGCACCTACAAGACCATCAGCTCCGAGACGGTGAGCATCGCGGACCTCACTGATGTGGACGTGTTGCAACTCGTGGGCCGCCAACCGGTCAAACACGATCTCCTCGCCGCCCGCGAAATGGTCTCGGGGCGCCGGGCTCTCGTCACGGGAGCTGCGGGTTCAATAGGGTCGCGCCTCACCGAACACCTCTTGAACCTTGGCGCCGAGTCTGTGACCGCGTTTGACTGGTGGGAGAACGGCCTGTTCCGCTTGGCCAACGACCTCGACGACCCGCGTCTGCAGATAGTGCTCGGCGACGTCAAGAACCGCACGCGCGTGCAAAAAGTGTTCGCCGAGCGGCAACCGGAACTCGTCTTTCATGCCGCCGCGTACAAACACGTGCCCATGGCTGAGGAAAACCCAACAGAAGCTCTGGCGAACAACACGCTCGGTGCGGAAACGGTCCTTGCCGCCGCAATAGCCGCGGGCGTCAGCCACGCCGTCTACGTCTCCACCGACAAAGCGGTGCGCCCCGCTAACGTCATGGGCGCAACCAAGCGCTTGGGCGAACTGTTGATGCGGGACCTCGCGCAGCATTCGGGATCCACCAAGCTGACCGCCGTGCGTTTTGGAAACGTCCTGCAAAGCAACGGCTCCGTCATGGAAACCTTTAGGCGCCAGATCGAGGCGGGCGGACCACTTACCGTCACGCACCGGGACGTGACGCGTTATTTCATGACCATCGACGAGGCCGCACAACTGATCATTCAGTCCGCGCTGCTGGGCGCAAATGGCGACATCTGTGTACTCGACATGGGCGAGCCGGTGCGGATCCTCGATCTCGCGCAGAGCCTCGTGAAGGCCACGGCTCCTGAGGTGCAGATTGAAATCACCCAGTTGCGCCCAGGCGAGAAGTTGTATGAAGAGTTGACGTACAACCCCAACCTCGCCACCGGCACAGAGAACAGCAAGGTGTTTATCCTCGGCGTGGAGCAAGAGATGGACATCCCGGTGAGCGACATCCGCCGCGCTACCGCAGCGGCCCTCGCGGGTGAGGCTGACGACAGTGCCGTTCGCGACTCGCTCGCCGCCATGGGCTTTGCGATCTCGCGTCGCGAAAACGAGACGAGCCGGTGAATTCGGCGCCTACCCCCGCTGTGCTCGTCACCGGAGGAGGTGGGCGGCTGGGCCTCCTGGTGGTCCAGAGCCTCCGCGAACGCGGCGTCCGCGCCGTATCCCTATCCCGCCACGCAGGCGGTGAATCGGCAGATCATCTAGAAGTGGACCTTGCCGATGCGGACGCCGCGATCCACGGCCTAAAGAGGATTGCGGTGGACGCGATAGTGCACCTCGCAAGCGCCGTGCACAGCGGAGACGCCCGTGCCCAAGGTGAACGGGCCGATGCCGGCCTCGAGTTGATCATTCGACGCTTGGGAGTTCAAAGTGTGGTCGTTGCATCGAGCGCGGCGATCTACGGCACATCAGGTTCGATGCCCCTCACCGAGACCAGCCCCACCATCGGCACGTCACCGTACGCCCTGTCGAAATTGGCCACCGAGGCGCGGTTGCAACAACTCACTCGCGATATTCCGTCCCTCTCTGTAACTGCGTTGCGCATCTTCAATATCGCCGGGCCCAGCTTTCCCGACTCGCTGGTTCAGCGGCTCCTGGCCGCCGATCCCGCCCACCCTGCGCAGCTCATGTGCCCTGATTTCTTTGTACGGGATTACGTCCACCAGTCGGACGTAGTTCGCGCCTTGCTTGCGTCCATTCCGGATCGCAGCGGCGAGTTCCGGGTGCTGAATGTGGGTGCCGGAGTGCCGGTCTCATCCCGCGCACTGGTTGACTCGCTCCAAGTCAGCAGCGAGTGCTGGGTAGAAGTCCCGGGCCAAGAGAGCGTGAGCTGGTGTGACAACACCGCTCTCATTGAGGCGTTTGGCTTCACCCCTTCGTCAATGCCTACGCGCAATTGGGCGCGTGAACACCTCGAGTGACGCGTCACGTCAACCAGTAACATGGCCAAAGCCCACCCGCACACAGGTTTCGCTGGAAACGACTCAGGAGCACTCCAATCCCAAAGGTCATGACGCCCGGCAGCCCCGCTGTCTCAATAATCGTTGCCGCTCACGACGATGAGCCCTCGCTCTCGCGCTCACTCGAAAGCTGTGTGAGGCAGTCGCTCGCTGATGTTGAAATTCTTTGCGTGGCAGGGGCGGCGTCGAAATCCCTCCGGACGTTGATGGACGACATCAGCGCGCGCGACTCACGCGTGCGGGTGGTCGAAGGCCCTGCGTCCTCGCTCGCTCACATGTGGGCGGACTCCAGCGCCGCCACTGCTCCCTACGTGCTGTTCCTGGACAAACATGATGAGCTCGCCCCGCGCGCAGTGGAGATAGCACTCGCCAGAGCGACTAAGACGGGTGCAGATGTAGTGGGCTTGGGGATTGAAAACGTTGTGCCGCAGGACCGTGCAGGGTCCACGGTCGCCGCAGCGAAACAACCGCCGCGCGCCAGCCAAGAGGGGCCGACGCTGCTTGCCACTTTGTTTGGCAAGCAGGCTCCCGCACGTGGCCACTTGTGGGGCTATCTGCTAGCCAGCGAGATTGTTCGCGAGGCGTGCGAGAGTGTGCCAACGGGTGAGGGCGCCACGCGCGCGGATGACCGCGCAATTGCCTTCCTCACGATTGCTCGCGCGTCGCGATACGCTTGCTCCCCCGCACGGCTCTACCGCCGCTTTACCCTTGGATCACCGACCGATCTCGAGTCCGTCACGGCATTCGAGTCGATCGCGCCCGCGGTGACGGGCACCACGGCGGAGTGGCCCGATGCCGGCATGGTCGCAAGCTCATACGACCTCACACGCTTGTCGGTCATCGCAGACACTCTTGGGGCCGCAGTGAACGCCGCGGACGAGCACCTCGCTGGCGACCGTGTGGCGCAAATCGAGCAGCAACTTGGACGGCTCGACATAGTTCGCGCAGCAGCCACCTTCCTGCCGGCAGCGCTCCCAGCGATCGTTAGCGAGACACCGAGGTCGCCCCTGCCTGCGGGCGGGTACAAACATGCGCTGCTCGCAACGTCAGCATTGAGCACCGGCGGCATCCAAGGAGTGGTCGTTTCCCAGGCTCGCTATCTCCTGGAAGCCGGGTTCCAGGTCTCGATCGCGCTGCATCGCAAAGCTGAGGCCGTGTATGCCCTTCCGCCTGAGGTGCGCGTGTTTCAGGTGGAGGGCGAAGAGCTGTCAGAGCGCTTGTCTTCCTGGGTTGACATCTGCGAACGTTCGGGTGCAGACGTTGTCTTTGACCACACGGTTCTGTATGACCGCATTTGGCCATACTTCGCCCTTGCCGCGCGCACAGCTGGCGTCGCGACTATTGGCTTCCTACAGAGCTTTGCGCTGCGGCCGCTACGCAACGACAACCGCAACACGTCCTTCTTGGTCAACAACTTGTCTCTTGTCGACACCGTCGTGACGCTCTCAGCCACCGACGTAGCGTTTTGGAAATTGCGCGGCATCCAACACGTGGTGAGCCTCCCCATTCCACCGTCGCCCATGCAACTCGCGCTGACGGCACGCACCGAGCCACGCACGCCTCCCACTGGCACCGTGAACCTCATCTGGTGGGGCAGGCTGCAGGAATCCGTGAAACAAGTGCGAAGCCTCATCCCCGTCACGGCCGCATTGCGCGAGCGTGGCGTGGATGCCGAGCTCACGATCATTGGGCCGGATTCCGGCGATCTGACGGCCGCAGAGTTGGCGGATGATGCTGCGGCAGCAGGTATTGGCGATTCAGTTCACCTAGCGGGTGAGCTCCACGGTCAGGCGCTCATCGATGCCACCGCCAAGGCTCATGTCTACGTGCTGACGAGCGTAATTGAGGGCTCTCCGCTGGTACTTGCCGAGGCACAGACGCTTGGGCTCCCAGTAGCAATGTTTGAGTTGCCCTGGCTCGCAAATCTGGATGGGAACAAGGGTGTAGTCGCTTCGAGTCAGCACGACGCACACGGTTTGGCTCGCGAGATCCACACGCTCGTCAGTGATCCCGCGGTGTACACCGCACGTTCTGAGGCCTCGCTTGAAGCGTCTCGCCGAGCCATTGACCTGGACTTTGCGCAACTTTACGCGCAGTTGCTCACGCGACAACTCGGACCAGAGTTTTCACCCGAGCCAACCATGGAGCACGTGCGCCTCATCCTCAAATGGACAACCTTCTATGCGGAGATCAACTCGGCACGCCATGCCAAGACCCGACGCGACTTGAGGGCAGCGCAGGGACAGATCGAGGTGTTGCGCGCGCAAGCCAAGAGTGGAGGCAACGGCGCTGCCGCAATTGCCAGCAGCCCCAGCCTGCGCTCACAGCTCGCCAGGGTAAAGCGCGGACTTTCGCGGAGACTCCGCGGAAAAGGCTAGTTGCACGCACGCGTGTAAGCGTTTACTTTTGGTCCTATGACCCTCACTGAGAGCCGCGCCGACGCGGTCACCGACGCCAGCGTGGGGTGGTGGCGCAACGCGACCATCTACCAGATCTACCCGCGTTCCTTCGCGGACGGCAACGGCGACGGGATCGGTGATCTGCCAGGCATCACCAGCCGCCTGGAGGCGATCAAAGACCTGGGCGTGGACGCCATCTGGCTGTCCCCCTTCTACGTCTCTCCCCAACATGACGGCGGCTACGACGTAGCCGACTTCCGCGACGTAGACCCGCTCTTTGGCAATCTCGCCAACGCCGACGCCCTCATCGCGCGCGCCCATGAGCTTGACCTCAAGGTGATCGTGGACATGGTTCCCAACCACACCTCCCACGATCACGTGTGGTTCCGAGAGGCCCAGAGTGCGGAGATCGACTCGCCCGCGCGTCATCGCTACATCTATCGAGACGGGCGCGGCGCCAACCACGACGAACCACCGAACAACTGGACCTCCGTCTTTGGCGGCCCAGCCTGGACCCGGGAGACCCGCCCCAACGGCACCAAGGGTCAGTGGTACCTGCACCTCTTTGACTCCACTCAGCCGGACCTCAATTGGTCCCATCCAGACGTGCAGGAGGAGTTCGATGACATCTTGCGGTTCTGGCTAAAGCGCGGTGTAGACGGCTTCCGCGTAGATGTGGCTCACGGCCTCATAAAGGAAGAGGGCCTCCCCGACCACTTCCCCCGCGATGGCGGCGGGTCAATGGGCGGCGATGATGTTGCTCCAACGCCGTACTTTGGCCAGGAGGGCGTTCACGATGTGTGGCGGCGCTGGCGGCGCGTGCTCGAGGAGTACGGCACGGACCGCATCCTCGTGGCCGAGGCGTGGGTCTATCCCCTGACCCGCATGGCTCGGTGGGTGCGCAACGACGAGATGCACCAGGCATTCAACTTCGCTTACCTCGAGACGCCGTGGGACGCGCAGGCACAGCGCACCATCATCACGGAATCACTCGCTGCCTTTGGCGCCGTGGGAGCGCCGAGCACCTGGGTGCTGTCCAACCACGACGTTGTTCGCCACGCAAGCCGCCTGGCACTGACAGCCGAAAACCCGCAGGGCCACGGCATCGGGCCCAATTCTTTGGGTCTGCCCATAGCTGACCTGGGCCTCCGGCGCGCTCGCGCCGCCACCCTCATGATGCTCGCTCTCCCGGGAAGTGCATACATCTACCAGGGAGAAGAGCTGGGCCTTCCGGAACACGTGGGCATCCCTGACGGCGCGCGTCAAGACCCAACATGGTTCCGCACCAACGGCGAACGGTACGGCCGCGACGGTTGCCGCGTGCCGCTGCCATGGGAGGCGCACTCCCCCGCGTACGGCTTCAGTTCCACGGGCGCCACTTGGCTCCCACAGCCCGACGCTTGGGCTGGGCTCGCGCGCGACGCTCAGCAAGGCGACCCCTCCTCCACGCTCGAGCTCTATCGCGCTGCACTAGCCGCCCGGGCCGACCATGGCCTGGGATCCGGCACTCTGGAATGGCTGGACCTTGGGGACGGCGTTCTCGCGTTCGACAACGGCGACGTGCGAGTCATCGCCAACATCAGCGGAGCTCCCGTGCCGCTGCACGGAAACGTGCTCGCCGCGTCAGAACCAGTCACGGATGTGCTGCCCGTAGACACCACGGTGTGGTTGGCTCGCTGACATGGCGAAGATCCAGAAGGTGGCGGAACTGGCCGGGGTGTCGACGGCAACTGTCTCGCGCACGCTCGCGGGCAAGTCGAGCGTCACTCCCCAGACTCGCGCTCGCGTGGAGGCCGCGGCCAAGGAACTCGGCTACGTGGTTTCCGCGACCGCCTCCAGCTTGGCATCGGGGCGCACGCGCAACGTGGGCATCGTGATGCCATTTCTGACCGGATGGTTCTTCACACGAGTGCTCGCTGGTGCGCACGCGACCCTTGCCGACGCCGGCTACGACCTCACGGTGTACCACCTTGACCAGTCTGAGGCGTCCGGCGCCACCGAGCGCAGGCGGCGGCTCTTTGACGAGGTGCTGCGCCGCAGACGCGTTGACGCGTTCATCGCGGTGTCGCTTGAGCTCACCGCAGCGGAACTCGAGGCGCTCAACGCCTTGGACAAGCCCGTGGTTGGCGTTGGGGGACGCCTTGAGGGCATACGCACGCTCGCGCTCGACGACTCCGCCGCCATGCGCCTCGCCACTCAACACGTGATCTCGCTTGGCCACACGGTTATCGCGCACATCGGCGGAGCGCCCGAGCTAGACCTCGACTTCCGCATCGGCACCTCGCGCCGCACCGCGTATGAAGCCGCGTTGAAGGACGCCGGGCTCACCGTGGACGAGCACCTCGTTCGCACCGCGGACTTCACGATGGATGGCGGCTATCAGGCCGCGCTGCAACTACTTGGGGACCCTACGGTGACGCCAACGGCCATCGTATGCGCGTCCGACGAGATGGCCATGGGCGCGCTGCTCGCCGCCCGCGATCTTGGGCGCGAGGTGCCCGCAGACCTCAGCATTGTGGGCATCGACGGCCACACGCTCGGCGAATTCTGGGGCCTCACCACGGTGGCGCAGTTTCCCGAGGAGCAAGGCAGACTCGCCGCCGAGGCGCTCTTGCGCGAACTCGATGGCGAACCCGTTGAAAAGGAGCACTTCTCCGTGCCGTTCACGCTGGTGGTGCGCCGCTCAACGCGCGCGCCGCAACCACTGCGCTGAGAGCGCGCCCTACTCCTTGGGCGGCTTAGCCTTAGGCGCAGGCTTGTCCTTGGGCGCAGGCTTGGCCTTGGGCGCAGGCTTGGCCTTCGCTGCGGGCTTCGCCTTCGCGACCGGCGCCGCCTTTGGTGCTGGCGTGGCCCTGGCTACGGGCTTGGCCCTGGTTACCGGCGCCGCCTTTGGTGCGGGCTTCGCGGCGCCCGACGTGGCGGCTGGCTTCTTCGCGGGCGTCGCCTTTGCCGGCGGTGCCTTTGCCGGCGGTGCTGGCTCCTGCGGTTCGAGGACAACGGTATCCACCACTACAGCGCGCGAGGCAACTGGCGACGCGGGCTTAACCACCGCGTCGGGCAC
>CAYMRO010000015.1:0-2880 GCA_964392875.1 uncultured Demequinaceae bacterium | reverse complement strand
GCAGCCGTCTTCGCGGCGGCTCCCCGGCCCCTCCAACCGGGCAGCATTCGTGCGATGACCGCGAACAGGGCGGCAAAGACGAGCGCCCAAAGCGCCATCTGCAGCAGGCGGGTAGCCATGGGCCCCGTGGTGTTGGTACTGAGGAAGTCGCTCACAAAGGTCCCGGCGCCACCGCTCTCGCCGCCTGGTACTGCGGCGGCAATCTGCGCGGGGATGACGCGGCGGACCACAACGGACACCGCGAGCAAAAGCACCGCCGTGCCCAGAATGGCTTGTGGCCAGTACCAGCGGCTCCTGGGAGCCACAAAGAACCCACCAACGATGAGGAGCACACCTATGAGGAGACCCCAGCCGGCAACCGCCTTGATGGCGCCGTAAACCTGGCGGATCGAGTCGAAGGTGTTGGCGTCGATGAGTTCGCGCTCAACGGGCGGCACGGTTACCTCGGGAATGAGCTGGCCCACCACCGGTATCTCGTCAATGCGCGCGTTGACGCGGTCGGAGAGGTCAATGCTCACAACGAAGGGGCCGCTCGCGCGGTTGGGATCGTTGAGTTCATCAACGAGCTGATCCTCCACTTTGGAGACGGACTTGGTGACCACGGTGTCCACCTGGTCGGACGACAGTACGGTGGCGATGGCGCGTTGAATCTCCGGCTCGAACGCAGAGACGAGGCGTCCGATGACGGTGCCCTCGGTGCGTTCCTCAAGCCGATCCGTGATGCGTTGCGCGGCCCCGTCAGCGAACTTGGGGTCATCGAGCAGCTTTTGGGTGAGGTTGCTCGCCGCCTCACCGGACTCGACGGCCGCAACCGCCTTGCCCGCAACGGACCAAGCGACAACCATCATGGCGCCCAGCAGCACCAAGAAAGCAGCCCCAATGATGCGTGAAGTCTTCATCGCCGCTCTCCCTTGCGCATATGCGCTGCCACGATGAACAGCACCAGTGACATCATCATGGCACCCAGCGCCACATATCCCGCGGCAGTTGATGCCGATTGAGCCGCTTTGCGCGCGATTTCCACTATTACCGCGTCTGTTACGTCTCCTCCGGGCACCAGATTCGCAAGTTCACGCGGATCCATGAAGGTTGCAACCAGCCAAATGAGGCCGCTGACTACGCCCAGCGCCAAGAACGCCTTGGCTAGGAACCACCGCTTGCGAAAACTGACGAGATAGCCAACGACGAGCAGGGCCAGCCCCATCCACCCAAACCACTGCGCGGCAAAGTGGAGCCAACTCCACAAGGTGCGTGCGGTGTCGGCCGTGTCCGCATCCATCACCTCAACCGGCACCACCGGGACAGCGATTGTCGGCAGGGCTGAGCCCACTACGGGAATATCGCCCAACTTGGCGTTGACCGGCTCGGAGAAGTTGAGCATCACCGTGATGGGGCCCTCGCCGTCCGCGTTGAGCTGGACCACAATCTGCTGCCGGATGGATGCTGCCTGCGCGTGCACCACACTCACGAAGGTCTCCGAATGCGCAATGCGCTCCACGAGTTGCCGCACCAGCGTCTCTAGGCCGGGGACATTGGTGTTGACCCCGGCATCAGCCAGTGCGCCGAGCGCGAGGTCTGACCCGCCGTCAACGAGCGCCTCTCGAGCCGGGCCCGTGGTGATCGCCTCCGCGGTGGCATCCTCGATGACTGTGCTGTCCTCAACGGCGGCGAGGGCCGCCATGCTCGCCGCCCATGTGGCGATAAGCAAGGCGCCAACAACTATGCACAGAGCCGACGCCGCCGTGCGTAGCGCTTTCACGTTGCCTGCCAGCCAAAAAAGACCCGCTCGGTGACCGCGCGCGCGCGGCGCGCGGCGCGTGCATACGCCTCGTCCAGTTGGGCTCCCGAGAGTGACGTCTCGGTGATGCTCGCGAGAATCCCCAACTCACGCACGTCTGAAGGCAGGACGTCGGTGTCTCGCGCCGTGCCGCGCAGCGCCATCGCGCCGCGCAGGTCGGTAGCGAGCTTCCATGCTTGGGCAAGCGTCACGGCATCTTGTGCCGGGATCAATTTGGCTGCCCGTGCGGCCTCGAGCGCCGCGAGGGTTTGAGTGGTGCGCAGCGACGGCTCGTCATGGCCGTTTTGCAGCTGAATGAGTTGCACGGTCCATTCCACGTCCGAGAGTCCCCCCGGACCCAATTTGAGGTGACGGTGCGGATCCACGCCGCGCGGCAACCGCTCGGCCTCCATGCGCGCCTTCAGGGTCCGCATCTGCTTGAGGGCGCCATCGGGGAGGGTTGGGGGGTAACGCACCGGGTTAATGGCTGCAACGAAGGCCGCGCGGAGTTCCTCGTTGCCCGCGCAAGGGCGCGCACGCAGGAGCGCTTGCGCCTCCCACGCGTCGGACCATCTCCCGTAGTACTCGGCGCACGAATCGAGCGAGCGGGCAAGCGGTCCATTCTTGCCCTCCGGCCGCAAGCCTGCGTCGATTGCCAAAGGCGGCTGCGCACTAACCGATTGCAGCAATTGCCGCACCAGCACCGCTACTTGCACTGCGCTGGCCTGGACCACGCCCTCCTGAGCCCCCTCGCTGGCGCCATCCCAAACAAACTGAACGTCGGCGTCGGACGTATAGGTCATCTCGTTGCCGCCAAAACGCCCCATCGCAACCACGATCATCCGCTGCGGAATCGCGTTGGCACCGCGCTCGTCCGTCACCACGTGCCGCGCTATTCGCAGCGCCCCTTCCACGAGGATGTCCGCGGTGGCCGTGACCGCGGCCGTGGCATCCGACGGATTGATGAGTCCCAACGCGTCCGCTGCGGCGATGCGCAGCAACTCCCGCCTGCGCAGACCGCGGAGGGCCGTGATCGCCTGGTCTTGATCGCTCGAGCGCGTCAGGATCGCATCTGCCTCAACCCACAGGCGTTCGTACGTGCG
>CAYMRO010000014.1:0-16840 GCA_964392875.1 uncultured Demequinaceae bacterium | reverse complement strand
GTAGCCGCCCTTGACCTCTTCCACCTGGGCGATGACGGCGTTCATCCGCACGCGCAATCGCGACGCGCTGCTGCATGCCGCCGGAGAGCTGCCACGGGTAACTGCCATCCGCGTGCGAGAGACCAACCGCCTCGATGGCGTCGTCAACGAGTTGGCGGCGCTCCTCGCGCGTGAGCTTCTTGTGCTTGAGAGGCAGCTCAACATTGCCGCGCACGGTGAGCCACGGGTAGAGGCTGCGGCCGTACTCCTGGAACACGAGTGCCATGTTGGGCGGGGGAGCGGTGACACGCTTGCCATGGAGTTCGACGCTGCCGTCAGTTGGGCGCAACAGGCCGGCTATGCACTTGAGCAGCGTGGTCTTGCCGCAGCCGGACGGGCCAACGATGCACACGAGCTCGCCCGCATTCATGGTGAAGCTGATGTCCGCGATTGCCTCGACGGTGCCCGTCGAGGAGTTGTAGGTCTTCTTGACGTGCTCAACGGTGAGCAGGGTGTCAGCCATGCTCCACCTCCTTCACTCCGTGGTACCAACGCAGCATCCGCCGTTCGACGAAGCCGAAAATCACTGCCAGCAGCACGCCAACGAGACCCAGCAGCACGATGCCGCTCCACATCTCCGCGATGAGGTAATTGCGCTGGAAATACACGATCTTGTAGCCGAGGCCAGAAGAGGCGTTGAACATCTCGGAGATGACCATCAGGATGAGCGCGATCGACATCGCTTGCCGCACGCCGGCCATGATGCGCGGCATTGCGGCTGGCAGCACGAGGTTACGCAGGCGCTGCCCGCGAGTAAGCGCAAAGGCGCTCGCCGTGTCCTTCATCACCGAATCCGTGCCGCGCACACCATCAATGGTGTTGAGTAGCACTGGCCACACCGCGCCGAGCATGATGACAACTACCTTCATGAGACCCGTGGGGCCCAGCACCACGGCGATGACGGGGATCATCACGGGCGGCGGGATGGCGCGGAAGAACTCGAAGCTGGGCTCGAGGAACTCGCGCAACCACCTGACGAGGCCAATCACGGTGCCCAGCGCGATGCCCACGGCGATTGACGCCACTAGGCCAATCGCGAGTCGCGTCAGACTCGGCACCACGTCCTCCATGAAGGCGGGACCGATCCACGTGTCGACAAATGCCGTGTAGACCTCGGCGGGAGTGGGGAAGAACTTTGGCTCGGTGACGGTGGCCCAGACTCCCCACAGCACCACCAGCACAATCGGGAGGCCCAACGCGAAGCCCACGCTTTGGAAGAAGCGGCCAGGGCCGCGGCCTGAACGTGCGCCAGGGGTAGTTGCGGCGTTGGGTGAGGCGGTGGGTGCGGTAGTACTCACAGCAGCTCCTCTCCACGAACGGACTCGTGCCAACGCAGCACCCGTCGCTCGATAGCACGGAAGACGATGTTCACGAGCAGGCCAAGCACACCCGTGACCACAACCAGCGCGTAGACCTCCACCCAGTTGGCTCCCTGTTGGGCAAAGATGATGGACCTGCCAATGCCCGGCGTTCCAATGAACATCTGGGCGGTGATGGTGAGGATGAGCGCAACCGCCGCGGCGAGCCTGATGCCGGTAATGAGGTACGGGAGCGCGGTGGGAAACACGAGGCTGCGGAACCGCTGCGACCGCGTCAGCCCAAAGCTGCGGGCAGTGTCTCGCGCCACGGAGTCCACATCCGCAACCCCGTAGAGCGCCTGTACGAATACTTGCCAGAAACTCGCGTAGACGATGATCAACAGCGCCGCCTGCAGGCGAAATCCGTAGAGCAGGATCGCGAGGGGGATGAGCGCCACGGAGGGGATGGGGCGCAAGAACTCCACGGTGGTGTGGGTTGCGCGCCGCAAGAAGGGCACTAGGCCAATGACGGTGCCGAAGGTGACAGCGAGCACCGTTGCGATCGCGAGGCCAAGGCCCCAGGCGATCAACGTGTCAGCAATGTCCTTCCACAGCGACGCGGTGCCGAGGTCCTTGGCGAGCTGCGTGAGGGTGTCAGTGGCGTCGGGGAAGTAGGTGGGGTCAATCAGGCCAAGAGCGGGGATCCGCTGCCAGATGACGAGGAAGAACAGCACCCCCGCGAAACCGAGGATGGCCGGCCGCGCTGAGCGCACCGCATTCGAGGAAAGGTGGTCCATGATTCCAGACGATCGTAGTAGCGGGAGAGACACGGAGGGGCGTCTGCCATGCAGGCAGACACCCCTCCGCTCAGATCACTGCTGCTTGATCAGCCGGTCAAAGTTGGGAGCAGCCTCGAGCACGCCGTAGCCAACCGCGAGGTCAGCGAGCTGCTTGAGGTCGTCCACGTTGAGATCGAACGTGAAGGTGGGCAGCGTGATGCCTGCGGCAGCCTCCTCGGGGATCTCAAGGTTCTTGACGAGCGCGGCACGCACTGCGTCCTCGTTCGACGATGCCCAGGTGAGGGCTTCCTTCATCGCCGCCGAATACTGGGCAACGAGTGCGGGGTTCTTGTCGATCGTGTCCTGCAGCGTGATGTTGGTCAGCACGGACAGGCCGGGGATGGTCGCCTGGTAAGGGTGCACCACGATGTGTCCGGCACCGCCAGCAACGATCGACATGAAGGGGTCGGGGACCCAGCCGGCGTCGATGTTCTTGGCGTCAAGTTGCGCGGGAACCTCGGGGAACGGGGCCTCAACGAACTTCACGGACTTGGGGTCGCCACCGGCGTCCTCAACGGCCTTCATGATCGTCACGTCGCCTGCGGCGCCGAGGCTGTTGACCGACACGCTCTTGCCAGCGAGGTCAGCGGGCCCGTCGATTCCGGAGGAGTTGAGCGCCACCACGGCGTTGACGTCCTTGCCGGTCTTGAGGCTGTCTGCGTAGTCACCGATGATGACAACGCCCAGGTCTTGGGCGTCGGCGCGGAACGGGCCAAAGGGCTGGCCGATCGCGAACTGGATGTCGCCGCTCAAGAGAGCGGGGATGGCCTGCGCACCGCCTTGCGCGGGAACGATTTCGATGTTGATGCCGTGCTTGGCGAAGATGCCCTCGTCAATGGCGGCCCACAGGGCACCCGTCTCGGCAATGGGGAGAGCGGCAACGCGAACGTCGAACGTCTCCATGGGTGTGCTCGTGTTGCTGTCCACCGGCGCTGGCGTGGAGCTTCCACTCGTTTCGGTTGGCGTCGGGGACGATGAACACGCGGCGAGCGCGAGCGCCACGACTCCGGCGAGCGCGGTGGCGGCGACTTTCTTCATCGGGGACCTCTTTCTGGTGGTAGGTGTGGCACCACGAGGAAGCACCCGGAGAGCTGCCGTGGGGGCGGGCCCGAGTTGTCGCACTTCGTTGTGGTGACGCATGCCATGTTCGTCTACCCGAGTGCGCAATGTCAAGGTTTTCGTGACGCGCGTCACCAATTTCTTCACTATCGATACCGACAGGGAACCCAATCGATGCGCAATTGTGATGCCCCGACCCCAATTGGGGGAGGCCGGGGTGATGTGGGAGCTAGGAGTTGGCGGGGCTCTCGGTGCCGCGCGCGGGCGCCGCTTCCTTGCCCTGCATCACGGACGCGAGCGCCGCAATCCCCAGCCCCGCCACCACCACGAACGTGAGCCCAACGCGCAGGCTCGTGGCATCAGCAACGGCCCCAACGATCACGGGCGACGCCATGAAGCCAACGCGCAACGACCAGCTGACGATCGTGAGGCCCGTGCCGGCGCGGAAGCCGGGCAGCTCGTCGGCCATGTGCATGGCCACCGGAATGGTGGTGGCAACGCCCAGGCCCGCGAGGCCAAAGCCAACGATGGTGAGCGGAACCGAGGGCCACAGCAGCGCCGCGCCCATGCCGATGGCCGTGATGAAGCCGCCAACGCGAATCACGAGCCGTTGGCCAAAGCGATCGATCAAACGGTCGCCGATCATGCGTCCAACGAAGTGCATGAGCATGAGCGCAACGAAGCCCAGCGACGCCACGGTGGCTCCCGTTGTGAGCTCGTCCTTGAAGTAGCTGGCAGACCAAGAGATCGCCGCATCCTCAACCCACGCTCCTGCGATAGCGATGGTGCTGAGCGCGAGCAGCGCGAGCCAGACGCCCCGCGGAACGCGAGGGAAGCCGCGCCTCGTTGGGGTGTCCGTGATGGGCTCGGGCGCGGAGTCCGCTCCGGGCAGCAGCCACCGGTAGCCAACGACATTGATCGCGATGATGATTACCGCAACTACGGCCATGTGCACGTTGAGCGGAATCTCGAGGCCCGCCGCAAGGCCACCCATGAGCCCGCCGATGACGGCGCCAACGCTCCACATTCCATGGAAGGCGTTGATGATGTTGCGCTTGTACTCGCGCTGCACGCGCAGTCCGTGGGTGTTCTGGGCAACGTCCACAAGCGAATCGACCGCGCCCATGGTGAATAGCAGCGCGGCAAAGATGTAGCCGTTGGGCGCCAACACCACAAACAGCGCGGCAATCGCCATAAAGCACATCGCGACCACGCCAACGCGTGCAGACGTGAAGCGGCGGATGGAGGCCGCCGCCGTGAGTCCCAACGCGAGCGCGCCAAAGCCGGAGAACAGTAGGGCCAGGCCAAATTGCCCGTAACTGAGGCCCAGTTCCACGCGAATCTCTGGGAAGCGCGGTGCCAGGTTGGCGAGCACCATCCCGTTGGTCATGAAGAGCACAAACACGCCAAGGCGTGCACGGCGAAGTTGGGGGGCAACCCTGCCCGACGCTGTGGCTGGGGCGTTCTTTGACGTCACTAGATCTTCACTTCGAACGGCGCAACGAGCAGGTCTGCGAGTCGCGAGGATGGGCCAACGAGGAGGGCAAAATCGCCCGGTTCCACCACGCGACGGCCGTCCGCGGTGACGATGCTGCATTGTGCTACGGGCACCTCAAGCAGCACCGTTTGGGTCTCGCCGGGAGCGAGTGCAACCTGGGCATACGTCTTGAGCTCGCGGTCCGCCCAAGTTGCGGACGTGTTGATGTCCCGCACGTATGCCTGAACGGTCTCGAGCACGGGCCTAGATCCCGTGTTCGTGACGTTGACGCGCGCACGCACGGTGTCTTCCGGCCGCAGCACTTCCAGCTCGAGACCAAAGTCCGCGTAGGCGACGCTCGAATAGGAGAGTCCCTCACCAAAGACAAAGTGCGGCTCTTGCGTGAGATCCGCGTACTTGTACCCGTGCTGGGCGTTGATCTGGTTGTAGAACGTGGGCTGCTGGCCCACGTGGAGCGGCCACGAAATCGGGAGTCGCCCGGACGGTTCAAAGTCGCCAAACAGCAGCTCTGCCAGGGCGTTTCCACCCTCCATGCCGGGGTTCGCCGCCCACACGATCGCAGCCGCACGTTCGGCGGACTTTGGCAGCACGTGCGGCTTGGAGGCGAGCACCACGAGCACCACGGGAACCCCACTGTCTACGAGCGCGTCCAGTAGCGCCACTTGGCCGCCCTGCAGTTCGAGAGTCGCCGTGGACCGGCCCTCCCCAAACAAATACACAACGTCGCCAAGAACGGCGACCACAGCGTCGGCCATTTGTGCAAGAGCCACCGCGTCCGCAATCTGCTGGGGATCCGGCTCCACCGGCACCGCAACGCGCGGGCGCGGCTGGCCGTCCGGCAGGAACTCGCCAAGGGGGTCTGGGCCGGAAGTCACCACCTCGGCTCCGCGCGCGTGCACAATCTCTACGCCGTCGCCGGCGAGCGCGCGCAGGCCGTCCAGCACCGTGGAGATCTGCTCGCGGGGGTGGCCATTGGGGAGCCAATCGGCCTGGCCCGAGCGGCCCGCCCAGTCGCCGAGCGTGGAGTCCGAGTCGTCCGCGAGCGGGCCAACAACGGCGATGCGGCGCACGGCCTCCCGCGCGAGGGGCAACGTGCCGTCATTGCGAAGCAGCACTAGCGACCTCTGCGCCGCCTCGCGATTGAGCCTCGTGTGGGGTGCAGAGGCAATCACCTCGCGCTGACGTGCCTCGTTGGGAAGGCGTGGGTCCTCAAACAGGCCAAGCGCAAACTTGAGCGTGAGGATGCGGGACACCGCGGCATCGACCAGGGCCACGTCCAGGAGACCCTGAGCCACCGCGGCCTGCGCACCTTCGTAGAACGCGGGCGTCGTCATGATCATGTCGTTGCCAGCGATGACAGCGGCGGCGGCGGCCTGCGCATAGTCGGGGAAGAGGCGCTGCTCGCGCACAAGGTTGCCCACGTTGTCCCAGTCCGTGACGAGCATCCCTTGGAACCCCCACTCGCCTCGCAACACATCGTTGAGGAGCCATTTGTTGATCGTGATGGGGACGCCGTCGGTGGCCTGGTATCCCAGCATGAAACTTGCACACCGCTCGCGCGCCACGCGCTCAAAAGGAGGCAGATACCAGGAGCGCAACTTGCGCTGGGAGATGTCAGCCTCGGAGGCGTCACGCCCGCCTTGGGTCTCCGAATACCCGGCAAAGTGCTTGGCTGTGGCAAGGATCGCGGAGGGATCACTCAGGCCGGCGCCTTGGTAACCGCGCACCATCGCGGACGCCAGCTCGCCTATCAAATGCGGGTCTTCCCCAAACGTCTCCGAGACCCTGCCCCAGCGCAAGTCGCGAGCGATGCACAGCACGGGGGAGAAGGTCCAGTGGATGCCGGTTGGCGCCACCTCAACCGCGGTTGCGCGCGCCACTCGCTCCAGCAGGTCCGCGTCCCAGGACGCCGCCATTCCCAGTTGCGTGGGATAGATCGTGGCGCCCTCAAAGAACGAGTGGCCGTGGATGCAGTCCTCGCCAATAAGCAGCGGAATGCGCAGGCGGGTCTGCTCAACGAGCGTGTGCGCACGCTCCAGTGCCGCTGGCGATGCGTGGAGCAAGGAGCCGACGTTGTAGCTGAGTACGTACTCGTCCACGCCATTCTTGGCGTCGAGTTGGAGCATCTGACCCACCTTCTCGGCGAGCGTCATGCGCCCAACAAGGTCCTCCACACGTACCGAGATAGATAGGGTTTGGTCACGATACGGAGCGTCAGCTAGAGGGGCGTTGGTCACGCGCGCCAGTGTAGCGCAACACCTACCGTGTGGTAAGTTTGCGAAATCACGCGGGTTGGAGGACTCGCGCAAGCGATGAAGGGGATCGCCATGGCCGAGTCGGAACGCGGGGCCGCAACCCGCGAGCACATCCTCACAACCGCCACCGCGATGTTCGGCGAGTCTGGTTATCGCGGCGCCTCCCTCAGGGACATTGCGGCGCGCTGCGGGCTTACTCACCCCGGTTTGCTCTATCACTTCCCCACCAAGGCGGGCCTGCTGGAAGCGGTACTGGAGCGCAGGGACGAGGCGGATTCCGCCGAACGCAGCGCGGCGCTGCGTGGCCGCGATGCGCTCAACGCGCTCGTTGACGTAGCCCGCAAGAACGCCCGCTCGCGCGGCCTCGTGGAACTTTTCGCAACGCTGTCCGCTGAGTCGACCGCGCCCGGCCACCCCGCGCATGCCTACTTTGTGGAGCGTTACGATCGCGTGGTCTCCGAGATTCGCCAGCACTTTGTTGACCTCATTGCCGAGGGTGACGCCGCACCAGGACTCGACCCGGCCGCCGCCGCTCGCCAGTGGGTTGCGCTCATGGACGGGCTGCAGATCCAGTGGCTGCTGGACCCTGACGTTGACATGGCAGCGGTGCTGGAAGACCACTTGCGCACGCAACTCGCGTGAGCGCGGTGGTGGGGCGCCTACAGCGACGCGAGCCACTCCCGATACGCATCGGTTGAGTGCGGACGGCCAAGGAACGCCTCGATAGATTCCGCGGCGTGGCGACGGTTGCCCGGCTCCAAAACCTCGCGGCGATAGCGCAGCGAAACTGAGGTGTCCAGCATGTTGTCCACGTCGAACTGAGTGAAGAGATCCTTCGCTATGGCGAGGCTCCACTGATACGTGTAATAGCAGGCCGAATAGTCCGTCAGGTGCCCAAAGGACGCGTACTGATACGTGTCCGGAATGGCTTCCCGAACGTCGAACTGGGCCTCAACGGCGGCGGCGAATGGCGCGATGTCTCCCGGGTGGTCACGGTGCAGCCGGTGGGAGAGTGCCGCGTAGGCCAGTTGACGTGCCGTCATGAGTCCCTCGCAGAAGTCGCGAGCTTCCCTGAGCGCATCCACGAGTTCCGTGGGAATGGGCGTCCCTTCCCCATTGGTAGCAAAGCGCTGCAGCACGGGAGCGCGCCACGCCCACTCCTCGAGCATCTGCGACGGCGCCTCAACGAAGTCCCACTCTTGCTGCTCAATCAACCCCGAGCAGCGTGCCCACACTTGCTGGCCGGAGCAGATCTCGTGCACAAGGTGGCCAAATTCGTGCAGGAACGTCACCACGTCGTCAAAGGTCATGAGCCCGCGCGGGAAGTTGCATAGGAGCGCGGACTCCGGCACGTTGCGGCCCGTGAAGCCGGATGCCACGGGGAAGCATGCCATGTGCGAAAACTTGCCCTCCCGGGGGTGCATGTCGAGGTAGATGCGGCCCACTGCGGTGCCGCCTTCCATGACGTCAAACACGTCAACGTCTGGGTGCCAGCGCGGGGCGTCACTTACCGGCACGTACTCGTATCCAAAGAGCTCGGCGGTCAGGTCCAGAATGCCTTGACGGACTTTGGAGAAGTCCAGGTAGTTGCGCACCTCGTTGGAGTCAACGCCGAGTTCCTCCGCCTTGATGCGTTCTACGTAGTAGGTGGAGTCATAAAACGTGACCGCGGTGGCGTCCGGATAGTCCTTGCGCTTGCGCGCCAAGAGCCGCTCCGCATCCCGCAGCGCGGCGGGCCGGGCGGCCATGTTGACCTCGTCAATGAAGCGACCGATGCTGTCGCCGTCCGGCATCATCATGCGCTGGGTGGCAACGTCGGCAAAAGAAGCCAGTCCCAGCAACTCCGCCTTGCGGTGGCGAGCGGCGAGCAGGTCCGCAAGCACGGCGTCGTTCGCGGGGTAGGCACGCCGGTAGTCCGCGGCCAGGAGATCTCGGCGAGCGTCGGCGTCATGCGCCATCTCCATGAAGGGGAACTTGTCGGGGTACGCGGTGGTGATCTCTACCAGGCCGTCGTCGCCAACGGGGTGATCGGCGATGAAGTCCTCGGGGAGGCCCGCGAGGCGCTCTGGAGTGATGCGAATGGACGCCTGTGCGTCGCGAATGTTCTCGGAGAAGGTGGTGGACAGCGAGGTGATGCGCTCGGTGACGGTCGCCAGCTCGGCTCGCGCAGCGTCGTCAAGATGGGCACCCTCGGCGCGGAAATCGCCCAGGATGAGTTCTCGCACGTTCGCGGCATCAGTCGTCAGCGAGGCGGCGTTGAGCCCGTCGATGATGGCGAAGAGTCCCGCGTCTTGATCGCGCCCCTGTCGGAGCGACTGAGCGCGAACGTAGAGCGTTGATGCCAGCTCTCTCACTGTGGAGTCGGGGTGGCACTCCGCGAGCAATTGCGGCAACTGCTCCGCGTGGAGGATCGCGATGTCCGCCTCGTTCCATGCGGCGAGCACGTCTTCAACGGTGCCAGCACGCAACGCATCAAGGGTTGCGGCTGCCGCATCGAGGCGGCCATTGACGAAGATTTCGAGGTAGTCGTTCCACGGTTCGTCATGGCGCGGAAGGTCAAGAGTCGTCATGGATCACGACTCTATGCGCATTCGCTCAAGTCGTCCCTCCCGTGCATGCGAGAGAGGGCCTGTAGTCCCGCATAACGGGCCAAAACGGCTTCTACATTTTGAGTGGGCGCTACCCCGGTGCCCCGGGCTCACGAGGCCCACTTGATGAGGAGAGAACATCATGGCAACGACGCTAGAAGCGCCAGTTATTGCACCCGCCCCCACCGGCCACAAGCTGGGTTGGGTTTTCCTGAGCCTGTCACGCATCGCGATCGGGTTCGTTTTCCTGTGGGCCTTCTTTGACAAGCTGCTGGGCCTTGGCTTCAGCACGTGCCGCACTGTGGCGGAAGATGGTTCATTCACAATCGACACACTCTGCGAAAAGGCATGGGTCAACGGCGGTCACGTCACCGAGGGTTACCTCGTCTACGGCGGCAACCCCGGCAGCCCGTTCCACGAGTTCTTCGTGAGCCTTGGCGCACAGCGCTGGACCGACTGGATCTTCATGATCGGCCTCCTGGCCATCGGCGCGGCGCTCATGCTCGGCATCGGCACCAAGATCGCGATGGTCTCCGGCGCTCTCATGCTGGTGTTCATGTACCTGACCCAGATGTGGCCAAGCACCAACCCGTTCCTCGACGAGCACATCATCTACAGCCTCGTGCTGTTCGGCATCGTGCTCGTTGAACTTGGACACCAGTCCATTGGGCTCGGCACCTGGTGGCGCAAGCTGGTGGGAAGCCGCACCTGGCTCGTCTAAATCCCTTCCGCGCAACGGGCCCCGCAGCGATGCTGCGGGGCCCGTTGTTGTTCCGCAAACACGCTCCCGGTATCTCGCGCATTCCCGCTCGGACAGCGCTAGCGTGGATCCCGGGAGAGTGCGCACCCGCTCACCACCATGTTCGCCTGGGAGGGATTGCACATGAGTACGGAACCTGCAACGACAACTGAGCAGGCAGCGGCGCCGCTCACGGGCCGTCGAGTGGGATGGGTATTCCTCAGCCTCACTCGCATCGCCATTGGCTTCATCTTTTTGTGGGCCTTCTTCGACAAACTATTCGGCCTTGGCTTCAGCACGTGTCGGGATCCCGAGACGGGCACCATCACGGTCATGTGTGATTCGGCGTGGCTCAAGGGCGCGGCGGTCACGGAGGGCTACCTCAACTCGTCCTCCGGACCATTTGCCGACTTCTTCAAGGGCCTCGCCGACGAACGCTGGACGGACTGGATCTTCATGGCGGGCCTGCTCGGCATCGGCTTTGCGTTGTGCTTTGGCGTGGGCACCAAGGTGGCCCTGTTCGTGACGCCGCTCATGCTCGCACTCATGTACATCTCGCATTCGTGGCCCAATCAGGGCGGTAACACCACCAACCCCTTCGTCGACGATCACGTGATCGAGGCGCTCGCGGTGATCGGCATCGTGCTCGTGGAGCTGGGCCATCAATCCATCGGCTTTGGCGAATGGTGGAAGCGCAAGGTGGGCGTCAAGCACTGGACGGTGTAGCAACCAAGACGCCGTGTAAACAACCAAGACGCCCAACGGGCGGGTGGGCTTATTGCTCGCCCGCCCGTTTGCGTCGCAGCGGTTGGCATTCGCCCTGGTGGAGGGTGGGAGAATGAACACCATGCCTTCGCCCACGTCACTTCGCCGCGCCCTCGCGGTAGCCGTACTTGGCGCCGCCCTCGTGGCCGTGGCGCTTCCCGCGTCAGCGCACGCGGACCTCGTGTCCTCCGACCCCGCTGAGGGCGCCACCGTGAGCGAGCTCACGAGCGTGCGCCTGGAGTTTTCCGAGGAATTGCTCGACATCGGCAACTCCATCACCGTCACGGACGGTGCGGGGGCAACGCAAGAGCTCGCCGTCTCGCATCCCGATCCGGCGGTGCTCGAGGCGCCCGTTGGCGACCTTGCCGCTGGCAATATCACCATTGCGTGGCGCAACGCCTCCGTGGACGGCCACACCGAAGAGGGCGAACTGCACGTGACCCTTGAAGCGGCTGTTGCGCAGCCCAGTTCAACGCCAACGGCCGCGCCAACCGCAACTCCAAATGCGGACCCCAGCCCGCAAGCGGTGCTCACAGAGAGCGCGGCACCGTCCCCCAACGCATCACCTACCGCCATGGCGGCCGCCGAGTCGGGCCCCAGTCCGTGGCTGTGGGGACTCTTGGGCCTCGTCGTCCTAGGCGGTGCCGGTGCGGCGATCGTCGCCGCCACGCGCCGGCCCCCAACTCCGCCAACGGAGTCGTAGCGGCATGAACATACGGCTTGGGACGCGCGGTTCCACCCTCGCCACCACCCAATCGGGGCTCGTGGCCGATGCACTGGTTGCGGCGGGCGCCGAGCGCGGACTGGAGGTGGAGGTAGAACTCGTCACCATCACCACGCACGGCGACATTTCCCGCGCATCGTTGGTGGGTCTGAGTGAAGTTGGGGTCTTTGTCACGGCGTTGCGCTCTGCCCTCCAGGCAGGCGAATGCGACGTCATTGTGCATTCCCTCAAGGACATGCCAACCGCGCCGTTTGAGGGAATCGAGCTTGCTGCCACGCCGCTCCGTGAAGACGCGAGGGATGCCCTGTGCGCCAATGGCCGCACGCTCGACGGTCTGCCTGCGGGTTCGCGCGTTGGCACGGGTTCCCCGCGACGTGCGGCCCAAGTGCTGGCGCTGCGGCCGGACCTCGAAACGGTAGCGATTCGCGGGAACGTGGACACCCGTTTGGCGATGGTCGGCGCGGACCTTGACGCCGTGGTGCTCGCCGCGGCCGGGATCAACCGGCTAGGCCGTGCGGACGAGGTCAGCGAGCTCTTTGAGCCGTCCGCGCTCTTGCCTTCACCGGGACAGGGCGCGCTCGCGGTGGAGATCAGTTCCAACGCGGGAGACGAGCTGGCGCAATTGGTGCGCTCCCTCAACGACGCCGCCACTCGCGCCGCAGTCACGGCGGAGCGTGCCGCGCTCGCGGTGCTCGATGCCGGATGCAGCGCCCCGGTTGGCGCCTTCGCAACGGTGGACGGCGCCACCCTCACGCTCGATGTGCGCGTGATCAATGCTGGGGGAACTCTCGCGCTCAACGAGCGCGTGCAGGGCCGCGTTGAGGACGCCGCTTCGCTTGGGCGCGCGAGCGCGTACGCGCTGCTTGGTCGCGGCGCAGCGACCCTCATGGGCAGGCCGTGAACCTCGCGGGTCGCCGCATTTTGGTTCCCGTGACGGCTGGCCGACGCGAACTCGCCGAGCGCTTGAGCGCTGCAGGGGCGGCGGTGGTTGAGGTGGAATACATCGCGGTCATCGAAACCGCGCAGCCCCAAGTGCTGCGCGCGGCCACGCTCGCTTGGTGCGGCGGCGAATTCGACTGGCTCGCGGTGACGAGCCGCAACGCCGTGCTCGCGATGGCCGCCATCGCCACAACCGATGGCACGCGTTTAGGCGATGCCATCCCGCCCGCCCAGGTAGCCACCGTTGGTGAGGCCACGCGCGCCGTCTGCCACAGCGTCGGGCTGGATATTGCTTTGGTTCCGAGCGGCCGTCAGGACGCGCGCGGCCTAGTCGCGGACTTCCCGGAAGGCCCAGGCTCGGTGTTGGTTCCGCTAGGCGACTTGGCATCCCCCGTGCTCGCACGCGGGCTCACGGAAAAGGGCTGGGACGTGACGGCCGTTGAGGCGTATCGCGTGGTTGACGGTCCTGGCGTGGACTCGCAGACGGCAGCGGCGCTCGCGGCAGGCGAGTTTGACGCGGTGCTGCTCACGTCCGGCTCCGTTGCCGAGCGCTATGCGCCGTTTGCGGCACCCCAAGATGCTGAGACACTGGTGGTGGCAATCGGGGCAACCACGGCGGCCTCCGCGAAGGCGGCTGGCCTGCAGGTGGACGCTACGGCCACCACGCCAAGTTATGACGGCATCCTCAAGGCCCTCATGGATGCATGGAACACCAGGGAGCAGGCATGATCGATCGACCCCGCAGGCTGCGCGCCACTCCCGCGCTGCGGCGACTCGTGGCGCAGACGCGGGTGAGCCCCGCTCAACTGGTGCTGCCGCTCTTTGTCCGCGAGGGACTCGATTCCGCGCGGCCCATCGATTCTCTGCCAGGGGTCTCACAGCATTCGCTGGAATCGCTCGCGGATGTGGTGGACGCCGCCGCGCGCGCTGGGCTCGGGGGAGTCATGCTGTTCGCGGTGCCCCAGGTGCGCGATTCCGTTGGCTCGGCCGCCATTGACCCTGACGGCATCCTCAATCGCGCAATCGCCGTGGCGAAGGCGGCAGCCGCGGGCAGGCTCGTGGTGATGGCAGATCTCTGTCTTGATGAATTCACGGACCACGGCCACTGCGGTGTGCTCGCGGCCAACGGCACCGTTGACAACGACGCGACCCTTGAGGTCTACGCGCGCATGGCGCTTGCCCAGGCTGCGGCGGGAGCAGACGTGCTTGGTCTCAGCGGAATGATGGACGGCCAGGTTGCCGCCGTTCGCGCCGCTCTTGAGGGCGAGGGCCTCACGGACATCGCAATCCTCGCCTATGCGGCCAAGTACGCGTCTGCGTTTTATGGGCCGTTCCGGGATGCAGTGGAGAGCCAGCTTGAGGGCGATCGCCGCACATACCAAATGGACCCCGCCAATCGCCGTGAGGGTTCGCTTGAGGCCGCCCTGGACCAGTCAGAGGGCGCCGACATCCTCATGGTCAAGCCCGCACTGCCGTATCTCGATGTGCTCGCGGATGTCGCGGCGGAGGCGTCGGTACCCGTGGCCGCGTACCACGTAAGCGGCGAGTACGCGCAGATCGAGGCGGCCGCGGCAAACGGCTGGATTGACCGGCGCGCGGCACACCTTGAAGCGGTGACGTCGATAGTGCGCGCCGGTGCGGACATCGTCCTGACGTATGCGGCGATTGAGCTGAGCGAGTGGCTGGCAGAGCAGTGACGGACGCCGCCACGCCCAGCTTCGCCGAGCGCGCCGCCGCGGTCATTCCCGGGGGCGTCAACTCGCCCGTGCGGGCGTGGAACGGAGTGGGCGGGCATCCCATCCCCATTGCGTCGGGAGCGGGGGCGTACGTCACGGACGTGACAGGCCAGCGTTATGTGGACCTGGTTTGTTCATGGGGTGCAGGAATCGTTGGCCACGCGCATCCGCACGTGGTTGAGGCCGTGCAGCAGGCGGCTGCGCGCGGCTTGAGCTTTGGCGCCACCACCGAGGGCGAGATTGAGCTCGCCGAGGAGATTCGCCGGCGCTACCCTCCGGCCGAACGCGTGCGGCTGGTGTCCACGGGCACCGAGGCCACGATGACCGCGCTGCGCCTTGCGCGCGCCGCAACGGGCCGCGACGTCATCGTCAAGTTTGCCGGCTGCTACCACGGGCATTCGGACTCGCTGCTCGTGGCGGCGGGTTCCGGGCTCGCAACCTCGGGCACGCCGGACTCGGCCGGGGTCACCAAATCCGTAGCCGCAGACACCATGGTGTTGCCGTACGGCGACGAGTCCGCCCTCACCGATGCCTTTGCCGAGCACGGCGCTTCTATCGCGGCAGTGATTGTGGAGGCGGCGCCCGCGAACATGGGCGTGGTCACTCCGCCATCCGGTTTCAACCGCCTCATCGCCACCCTCTGCCGCAATGAGGGTGCCGTCATGATCTGCGACGAGGTGCTCACGGGCTTCCGTGCCGGCCCCGCTGGCTACTGGGGCGTGGAGCGAGACCTGGCCATCGCGTCGGGCCAGCAACCCTGGGTGCCCGATCTGGTGACGTTCGGCAAGGTGATAGGTGGCGGCATGCCCGTTGCGGCCGTTGCCGGACGCCGCGAACTCATGGAGCAGCTGGCGCCGCTGGGGCCCGTGTATCAAGCTGGCACCCTGTCCGGAAACCCCGTTGCGGTTGCCGCGGGGAGGGCAACGCTCGAGTTGCTGGATGACGCGGCCTACGCGCACCTTGCGAGCCTCGCCGACGCTCTGGTTGCGGGAGTGAGCGGTGCGCTGGGTTCCGCGGGGGTTCCGTTCGCGGTGGGGCGTGCGGGGACGCTTGCGAGCTTCTTCCTTGGACTGGCAGCGGCGCCCATTACGTTTGAAGCCGCGCGCTTACAGGATTCCGCAGCATTCGCACGGCTCTTCCACTCGCTGCGCGCGGCCGGGGTGTATCTCCCGCCCAGCCCCTTCGAGGCCTGGTTTGTTTCCACCGCGCACTCGCACGACGACATTCAAGTGGTCGTTAACAGCGTATCTACCTGGGCAAACGCCTAACTTCTCACGCCCGGCCCGGGCAGCAGGTGAGAAAGACGTTGCCATACATTCACGGCGCGATGGAGTTGGTGTAACAAGCGCTTCGTAGCGTGAGGGTCATCCCGAGGCGATGCTGGCCCTACCCGGAGCCGCGCTGGCACCTCGGCCGTGGAGGGGCGGACTCCCATGACCGTTCAGCACCAGAGCGAAGCGCTCGCAACCGAGCCCGGCATCGTTGGCAAGGGTCGCTGGATTGAGCGCTGGGAGCCCCAGAACGCACTGTTCTGGGAAGCTCGCGGCAAGGCCATCGCGTTCCGCAATCTCGTCTTCTCCATCGTCGCCGAGCACATCGGCTTTTCCGTGTGGCTGCTGTGGAGCATCGTTGTGGTGAAGATGTACGGCACGTTCGATGCCGAGACGGGCGCGCTCATCGCTCCCGGAGCCAACGGCTGGGCCCTCACCGCTAGCCAAGGCTTCACGATCCTCGCCGTGGCCGCCGGCGTTGGCGCCGTGCTGCGCATCCCGTACACCTTCGCGGTTGGGGCGTTCGGCGGGCGCAACTGGACGGTTATCTCAGCGTTCCTGCTACTGATCCCCACGCTGGGGCTCGCCTGGGTGGTTGGGCACCCCGAGGTGCCGTTCTGGGTGCTGCTCGTGATCGCCGCTACGGCCGGCCTCGGCGGCGGCAACTTCGCCTCGTCAATGGCGAACATCTCCTTCTTCTACCCGGAGAAGGAGAAGGGCTGGGCACTGGGCCTCAACGCGGCGGGCGGGAACATCGGCGTGGCGGTTGCGCAAAAGCTCGTGCCCTTCGCGATCGCCGCCTTTGGACTGGGGCTCTCCGCTGCGGGCCTCGTCTACGTGCCGCTCGCGATCATCGCGGGAGTGCTGGCGCTACTGCGCATGGACAACTTGCGCGAGGCAAAGGCAGACCCCAAGCCCACACTCCTCGCGCTGCGGGAGCCGCACACGTACGTCATGTCGTTCCTGTACATCGGCACGTTCGGCTCCTTCATCGGCTACTCCGCGGCATTCCCCACGCTCCTCACCGTGGTTTTTGGCCGCGCGGACATCGCGTTGGCCCTTGGCTTCCTTGGCGCACTCGTCGGTTCGC